>CAVBMN010000115.1:0-6367 GCA_963596515.1 bacterium | reverse complement strand
TTCGACTATTCAGTTCTGATGAAGGCGTCCTTGTATTTCCTGCTGTACGTCGGCGTGATGCTTATCACTACGTTTCAATTGGGAGCGGAGTCGGTTATGGCCCCGGTGGGGCGGTGGGGCAAAGAAAGGTCGAGTCTTCTGGCTTTCGGAGAGAAGCGGAGAAAGACTGAAGTCTCGACACCGCTACTGTATTACCGAGCGAAGCGAGTTTGGAAAGGACGGAGGTTTGGCGGTCGGAGCGCAGCGGAGAGCGGCAATCTTCCGGTTCCGCTCTGCCTATAGAGGCAAGTCTTTCGGCATCGCAGCGGATGCGGAGATGCCGGATGTCTTGCCGGGCGTTTGATATATTGGCAAAAAGCCAGATTGCGTCGTGAGATACTTCTACTTTGATATCAATTCGAGTGACGATATTCCTGCGGTGTCTGGCCTGTCTTTGACTTGAAGAGACGGGTGAAGTACTGGGGATATTCGAAGCCGAGGGAGTAGCAGATCTCGCTGACGGTTTGGTCGGTGGTGAGGAGGAGGCGCTTGGCTTCCTCTATCAAGTGGTGATGGATGAAGTCCTTGGCGTTCATTCCGATTTCCTTACGGAGGAGGTCGCTGAGGTAGTCCGGGGAAAGGTTGAGGCGCTGCGCGAGGGCGGAGGCGGACAGAAAGCCTCGCTCTGTACCGTTGTCCCCGTCAAAATATTCACGGATGATTGATTCCGCCTTGGCGACGACTGCTCTGTTGAACGGCTTGCGGGTTATAAACTGGCGGCCGTAGTATCGCATACAGTAGTTCAGAAGAAGCTCGATGTTTGTGATGATCAGAGTCTGGCTGTATTCGTCCATATTCTCTGACAGCTCGGTCTCTATCTCTCCGATTATGCCACCGAGTTTCGTGCGCTCCTTTTCCGAGAGGTGCAGGGCTTCGGTCTCGTTGTAGGAGAAGAAGGTGTATTCCTTCATCCTTGACGCGAGTGAGGAGCCGCGGATGAAGTCGGGGTGGAAGAACAGTGCCCAACCTTCGGAGTTGCCCGCCGCTCTTTCCGGCGACGGCTCGAAGTCGATTATCTGTTTTGGGGATATGCAGACGAGGCTCCCTTCCTGGAAGTCGTAGGGCTGGCGACCCCATTTAAGGATGTCGGGGCAGTTGCGCTTGAACATCACGACATAAAAGTCACACTGGATCTTGACCTTTGGAAGGCTATACGCTCCAAGTTTTCCGAAGTTGATTATGTGCACGAGGGGATGAAGAACCTCATCTCCGAGCAGGTGACCCAAATCGGAGACGGTGTGAAGATGTATGATGTTGTTATCGTTCATTACCAGTTGTTTGCGCGGAGCATCATCTTGTTGTATAATTTTGTCGGCATCAGGGCGTGCATCGCGACGATGGGCTTGGCCATAAAGCCGACGAGGTAGCGGTTTCTCGGGCAGCGGCTGTTCACGATCTTGGCCATAGCCTTAGAAATCACCGTCGGCTTCGAGAGCATATTCCCGCTGTACTGGTTGCGTATGCCTCTGGCAGTTATCATCGCCTCGGATTCGTTGGCCCCGCCTATGGAGATTTCCTCCAGCCTTGAGGAGGCGACGGCTCCGAATTCCGTCTTGATTCCGCCGGGCTCGAACACTACAACTTTTATTCCCTGGCGTTCAAGCTCTATCCTCAGGGCCGCGCTGAAGCCTTCTACTGCGAACTTGGTCCCGTGATAATATGCACCGAGATATGTCGGGACGCGGCCTCCGATGGACGATATGTTGATGATGAGTCCGCTATGGCGTTGTCTCATATATGGGACGGTGTATTTTATCATTGTGGCCATTCCGAGTAGGTTCACGTCAAAGACTCTTCTCGCATCCTCCATAGGCACGTCCTCGACCGCTCCGTAGAGTCCGAATCCGGCATTGTTGATGAGGACATCTATCTGTCCTTCCTTTTTGACAACGGATTCGATGACTTCGCGGCATTCGTTTTCGTCCGTGACATCAAGGTGCGTTGGAGTGACTCCATATTCAGTCAATGGCCGCATCTTTTCCGTGCGTCTTGCCACCGCATAGACCTTGTGGCCCGCCTTGGCGAGGTCTTCCGCTGTCTGGTAGCCGATGCCGCTGCTGGCACCGGTGATTAGAATAACTTTCTGCTTCATAGTATGATTTTTTTGAGTTTCATTTCTGGCACAAAGTTATTCCGGATTGACGGAGCGGGTGTTATACATTTCCGATGAGGTGTTGCATTTTTCCGAGATTTTGGACGAAATGGGCAAGGGGCACACTGCAATTTGGGAGCGGAGTCGGTTATGGCTCCTGTGAGGCGGTGGGGTAAAGATAGGTCGAGTCTTCCGACTTTCGGAGAGAAGCGGAGAGCGGCAATCTTCGGGTTCCGCTCTGCCCATTGAGGCAAGTCTTTCGGCATCGTAGCGGATGCGGAGATGCCGAATGTCTTGCAGGGCGTTTGGATCGGAAGCTTGGCTTCCGTCGTTGAATACATCAGCGGACTGACGGGAGGAAGTCGGCTGATTCCTTTCTGCCCATTGGGAAAGTCTTCTGCCATTGGAGCGGTAGCGGAAATGACAGATGGCTTTCGGGCGTGTGATAATTGGCTCACTAATGGCTCAAACTTTATAAGCATAGAAATGATTCACAATCGCATAAAACTATGATTATTAATAAAATATTCCCATATAAAGGAATAAATAATTGGCTCAGAATCGGCTCAGATTTCTTCTTTCACACTGACAATCAAACAACACCAAATGGGCAGATTATCCTGTACAAATCCACGCACAATATGGAAATCCTGAAAAAGTCATCACATCATTGCATAAGGATTACTCGGACAACACTCCGATATAGATCAAAGTATATTCAAACAAAATCGTGTTCTGGAATCCAGGGCAGCTCCCGGCGCAGTGGTCGATGGTGAATCTTCGGGAAGAGCACGTGTCTATGCCTTTCAACAAGAAGATGGCGCACGCATTGTACTTGTCGGGAGACATCGAGGCTTGGGGACAAGGCACGCTGGAGATTATCTCAAGTTCATTGAGGCATTCAGGCATCCCACCCATATTCAGTGACAAACTGTCCGGGATAATGGTTAGCATCTACAAAACGGATGATGCCTTTTATGATGAGCTTGAACTGGATGACAGGATGATTAAGATCATCAAGCATATTCAGAAATCAGGGAGAGTGTCGAACAAGGATGTGCAATCCATAACCGGCGTGTCCAAGGCCACCGCCACGCGGCTCCTTCAGGCCTTGTCTGAAATGGTGCTGGTCAGACGTGGTGTCGGGGCCGGAGCCTACTACTGCTTCAAGTAGGGGTTAAGACACGCTACAGTTCATATTGACACAGACCTTTCAGCATCACAGATGACTTCTGTCATAGCCCACTCAAGATAGTCCGGAACTCCCTTACAGTATCTAACCTCTTTCATCAACAGTAATGATAATGTATCGGATGAAAGATAAGTGTCTTGTCAATAATCTATAGTAGACTAATAGTAGGAATATATTCTGAAATACGGACATCAGGAATCCTATTGCCGGCATTGACAACATCTTGGATACACTTATTGCTTTCTTCCTCCGTCATTACACGATTCCTCCAAGCATACCAGATGAGATCGAGAAATGTTACATAAGTAATACCATTCTGTTCGCAATACTCTTTTGTGTCTTTTAGATTACAGCTGGCAAGAATATCATTGTGAGTCTGGCAATATGCCATACATGCGGATTCTCCCTTTCCTTTTGTCAAGAGTAATTTTGAGTATATTCTCAAGGTCTCCACATCTGGATCCCATTTAAGTATTGATAAATTAGGGCCTCCCTTTACCCATGAAATCAGCCGCTCTACATACTGCTTAGTATCGTGGTGCTTACCCAACTCTTGCTCCAATACAAGATCGAGTATTACGAAATCATAAGTCGGTAATATGTGAGGCAATTCTAATAATCGCTGTCCATCGATGAAGTCAATGATGACATCCGCGTCCAGAAGAATTTTCACCTTATTCATCTACATCCAGTTTAATGTCGCTTAACAACTCTATAAGGTGTCCTTTTGAAATCAAACCGGATTCATATAGTGATTGAGCCTTGGAGGCATAGTCACCGATAACTTTCTCCTTTTCTTTCGGTTTCTCGAAAATGTCGGTTTTGAGAGAAAACTCCTTGGCCATAGAAACGGGTTGCACTTCCTTCAGCGCGTCTAAGCGTTCCGGAGTCAGTTTCAATAATTTATTGATCATGACCAGCATTGCCATGTAGGAAACTCCAAAGTAATTGCACATTACGATAACATGGGCAACATTAATTGTCTTTTTATCGCATCCGATTCTTTGCATCACGTCAATAACCCCCGCACGCGGTAATAGAAAATAAGAAGCAAAAGTATTGGCATGTCTTTCGATAGCGGACTGAGGACTCACTATTTCACAAGAGTGCACCTTGAACTCTTTATCCTCTTGAATGAATAAATGATACAATTCATGTGCAATTGTAAAATTCTGGCGCCCTAACACCATATTTGAATTTACGAGGATGAAGTTTGTGTTGTCCTTGTATTTCAGGCACATTCCGCTGAAATCGGAGCTCATTGGTGTGAAGACCGTAAGTATGCCTTGTTTTAAAAGCAGGCCTTCGATGTCGACAGGAAGTCTGTCTCCAAGAAAAAAACGTTCCCGTAACTGACTGGCCTCGTTCTCAATTAAATATTCTGGAATCCTTGCCATTATTTCTCTATCCTCTGCATTTTTACATAATTCTTCACAATAGATTTGAACCTTGAAATCTTGCGAAGGTCATTAACCGAAAAGCCTTCAGTTCGAAATGCGCATACGAGTGTGTCATTCAACTGATTCTCGTCTTCGGCAAAAAAAGATGCCAGCTCTACTCCGAAAAAATCACTGAGCCTTTCCAAAACATCAAATGGGATTTCTTTATCAGATGCCTCATATTCCGCATAGGTTGGCCGTGCTATGCCAAGAACCTCAGCAACTATTTCTTGAGTGTACCCCAGTTTGTTTCTAATGGCCTTGATGTTGTCCTTAATCGTTCTCATTTTATGTTGTTACTATTATAGTCCGCATCAGTCACAATGCCATATCGCCGACAAAATTACGAATATTCTAGTTTAAAAACAAATATAAACATGGCAATATTTTCATTGTTAACTGATAATCAATATATAGAAATAGCCGTGCCGTACAACAATATATCAAATTAATATGTATAATATTGATTCGGTTTACGACTTAAATTATTATGATGACAGATCCATCGTATATGACATAATGAAATCATGAAGTCATCAACAATCTATGGATTATGTGTATCTTTACAGATAATTATCACATTAAACAACATTATTCTATGGATGCTCAAACGATTATGAACCAATATGTGGACTCGGAACACGCAGTCACTTATGATACATTATACTATTATGCGCCTATTTCTACTTTTCTAAATGGGATCATCCAAAACGAAGAATTGGTGTTATGGGCTGGGCACATTGATTATATGGAGGATAGGATGGAGTTTGAAAAGGGGATGAGCATTATTCGCTCCATCATAGAAATGGACGAAGCGTATTCTCTGAATATTGGAAAGGGCATTAAGAACAGATTTCCATTCCAGATCTCTTTATCAAGAGCCAGAGATTGCTACCCGATGTGGAAGATATATGGACATGGAGAACTTGCTGTGATGCTTATTCTTGATGGGTCGTTGATTCAAAGTTCGAATAAATACGTTTCTCCTTGTATTTATGAAGATTCCGAAGAGTATAATGTAATTTGTAATTACCTACTAGACAAAAGTTGGCTGAATGTAGAAAAAGGACACCCAACGACAGAGTTAATTAGCGATTTTCTCTTTCAATTTCCCTATTTGGCGAAAGATAAACACTATAGCTACGAGCAAGAAGTGAGAATTTTCCGTGAAATCAGAAAGAATGACGATAAGCTAAAGTACAAAGTGTTAGGCAACCTCGTCAAACCATTCAAGGAAATTCACTTTGACAAAGAAATACTCAAAGGCGTTATGATTGGCCCGTGTTCTGATGAGGAATTTGAACTCAATAAAAAAGCCATCACCCTTAAACTCTTAGAAAATGGTTTTGACCATCTCCATTATTCCAATCCTTTCCAAGAAGACGATGTCACTCGTTCGGATATTTTGATTCGAAAATAAGCCTCTCTTCCATAATGACTTTTCCACAATGCATTCTTTTTGTCAACTGTTATCAATTCACGAGTTCCATTTCTATTAGGCAACAAAAGCCGATACGAAGAAACCGTGGAGAATAATTGAGTTAAAACTTCTGTGAAACGGAATACATATAAAGGAGGGATATATATCGCGAAGTGTCTTTTATC
>CAVBMN010000114.1:0-6481 GCA_963596515.1 bacterium | reverse complement strand
TCCGAGGGATGACAGGGAATATGTCTTCCACAAGATCAGAGAGGATCTGGAATTCGCCGCAACGAACTGTATGGCCGGCAAGTTCCACACTGACGGACGTGTCCGTATCGACAAGTTTGTAGTCAACGCGCTTGCCTCAAGGTACTTCCTCTACGAAGCTACCTTCAGGATGAACGTTCCGAACAATCCTGCCACCGGTAAGCCTTGGACCAATGAATATGAGACCGTTGACGATCTCCTCAGGCTTTCGGCCAGCTGTGCGAAGACGGTGATGGATCAGGGCGGCTTCTCTCTCGTAAAGGACTATCCTTCTCTATTCCTGAGCAATGCGCTCCAGAAGGATGAGGTCATCTGGGGACGTTCCTACAGCGGAGAACTTAATGTCCGTCACAGCCTCACGAGGTATTTCCACTCATCAACTTTGGGACAGCAGTATTCCGGAACCAAGGAACTTGTGGATATGTTTATGAAGACTGACGGTAAGCCTATAGATGTTGCGGCGGGAGATGACAGGAAACTCATCACCGAGGAATTCGAAGGACGAGACCCACGTCTTGCCGCTACGGTTCTTGGACCTGGACACGCGATCATCAATGCGTCCCAGCCGAATGAGCAGATCGATTTCTCTTTCTGCAAGACCGGGTATATGATTACAAAATGGTCTGTTCCGGATGAGACACATTTCCAGAACTCCATTGACGAGAACTCCCTTCCGATTGTCCGTTATGCTGAGGTTCTTCTGAACTACGCAGAGGCCAAGAACGAGCTTGGCGAGATGGATCAAAACATTTGGAACCAGACCGTCGGAGCCCTTCGTACCCGTGCCGGCATCGCGAACATCTATCCTGGAAGCGGTGACTATTCGAGGGATGAGTGGCTTTACGATTACTACACCAAGGGACTGAACCATCAGATGTACACCAAGGGTGATCTCGACATAGCTCTTGAAATCCGTCGTGAGAGGGTGACTGAGCTCACATTTGAGGGTGGACTTCGTCAGCTGGATGTCTATCGTTACGGTCAGGGTGATCTGATTGCCCGCAGGTATGACTATATGGGCTGGAAGGGTATCTATGTCGGCGATGGCTCGGATATGGAATTCGAAGGTCAGACTTATACATTCAGCAGGGAGGTTTCTGAGGAAAACACAAACTCTACCACAAACTACCCGATTTCCAACAAAGCCACAGCCAAGGACACTGACTGGTATATTGAAGATGGTTATCTTGTTTACAAGTACGACCTCCAGTGGAATGACAAGATGTACTGCCGTCCTATCCCTACAACGGCCTTGACCCTTAATCCTAAGCTCGGCCAGAACAATGGTTGGAACTAATATATTGATTGAAATTATGAAAAAGATAACGTACTTTATTTGTTATACGTTGCTGGTCGCAGGCTTGGTCGGCTGTGTCAAGGATGACGAGAAGGAGCCGATAGGCGGAGACTCAACGGCACCGGCTCTCTCCGAATTGAGTGAGACCAGCATCAACGGAACTACACTTGGTTCTGACATTGATCTTGCCGGTGTGATTACTGATGAGAACACTGGCAAAGGAATCGCCGGCATCCCTGTCACGGATGGCTACCAGTTCGTCAAGACAGACGCTAACGGAGTGTACCAGATGAAGAGGAACTCGCTTGCACGTAACGTGTACTATACAGTTCCGGCCGAGTATCAGGTTCCGCTTGACGACACTTATCACCTTCCGATGTTCTATTCCCCTGGCATAATGACTCAGGGAAAGTCTTACAGATGCGACTTCAAACTCAAGAAACTTGACGCTCCCGAGACGGACTTCACGATCCTGATGATCGGTGATCCGCAGTGCCAGGTCATCAACGAGGCCGCAAGGTTCCTTGGTGAGACGATTCCGGACATCCGCAGGACAATGGAGAGCGGAAACTATTCTCCGAACGTCTATGCGCTGACTTTGGGTGACATCACATTTGACTCATTCTATATGTTCGGCCCTATGGTCAACACAATGAAGAACATTGTCGTAAGCGGCAGATACCTTCCGGTGTTCAATAGCGCCGGAAACCACGATCATAATTCTCGTGTCAAGGCTTCTGGCAACAGGGAACTGGACGACTACAACTCGATGGAGGAATATGTCAAGTATTTCGGACCGACCGACTATTCGTTCGACCGTGGCAACACTCACATTGTTGTGATTGACAATGTGTTCGTGGATAAACTTTCCTCTAACTCCTCACCAAACGCCAAGACTTGGAGCTATACCAATGAGTTGACCGACACCCAGATGGAATGGCTCAGACAGGACATCGCCAATGTTCAGAATCCTGAGTCCAAGCTCATCCTGTTCTGCACCCACCAGCCTCTCAGAAAGAACGATGCCACCGGCAACTACGCTGAGGTTATGAATATGCTGGGTCAGTTCAACGAGGCGCACATTATGGTCGGCCACACTCATTACACTCAGAACTATATTCACGAGAATGTGAATGGCAAGGATGTTTATGAGCATATTCACGGAGCGGCCTGTGGCGCTTGGTGGAGTTCCAACTCCAATGTGACAGGTGCCCCTAACGGCTACAACATCTATAGAGTGAGCGACAATAAGATCGTGGATTGGATCCTCAAGCCGACAAATCGTGACGCAGGTTACCAGATGAGAATCTATGATGGAAACCAGCAGTTTGGTTCAGAGAATAATCCGGAGACCACCAAGAATTGGATCAACTGGTACACTAACCTGAACATCAGTTCTTCAATCAAACTTAAGGCAAACGCTGCGTTCAAGAACAGTTTCGTGGCTGAGGTGTTTGATGATGATGACAAGTACTGGACTCTTGAGTTCTGGCAGAACGGCCAGAAAGTCGGAGACTTCACAAGGGCGAATGCAGGAATGTCCAATATGGCCATCTGCGCGTTCTGGTACAATGACAAGGGTAAGAACACTGACACTTGGTGCAACTCTACCGCAAGCCACTATTGGTACTACACTCCTGAGTCCGGCAATCCTTCCGAGGAGCAGAACTGGGAGGTTCGCGCCGTGCACTACTTCCCTAACGGTGGCTCAATGGAGTTCAAGACCAACAAACTCACCACAGATTATTCCGAGTTTTAATATGATTGTCAAGGGAATAGTGCTCTTGGCTTCATAATAGTTGAATTGTTTTCGGCAAGCTTTCCTATGGGGGGCTTGCCGATTTGAAAAATTAAATTTGAATATGAAAATCTCAAGATTAGTGCTGGCTCTCCTTCTATCCGCAGCATCTCTTCCGGTGCTTGCCCAGAGCCAGACAGTGACATTCTTCGCTCATCGCGCGAGCCGTTTCGAGTTCGATGAGAACACCCTTCCAGCCTTCAAGGCCTGCTATGAGAAGGGAATGCGTGGCTACGAGACTGACATCAGAATGACCAAGGACGGTCAGCTTGTTGTCAATCACGATGAGACATTCGCAAGGCTTACCGGTTGTGACGGCAAGGTCGAATCGATGACCGCTGCCGAGATTCGTGAACTTAAGACATTGCAGGGCAACAAGATCCTCTTCCTTGATGAGCTTATGAAGTTCCTTGATAGCAAGGACGGACTTTATGTGGAATTCGAGATGAAGACATCCCCGGCTTCAAGTTACCCGACTGAAAGGTTGCGTGAATATTGCGATAAACTGTATAAGGCGGTTATGGCCAACAAGCCTGCCAATTCCACCTACCTCTTCACATCCAGCAGCAAGACTGCCTTGAATATGATGCGTTCCCTGCATCCTGACGTGGATATGCTGATGATATTCAGCAAGCCTGTCTGCGATGAGACCATCGCTGAGGCTGAGGCTATGGGAATCAAGCGCATTGGCTGCAATATGAACGGGACGACCAGATCGGCCGTGAAGAAGGCCAAGGAGGCCGGACTTTCAGTGTCGCTTTGGCCTTCAAGGACCCCTGAGGACATTATGTTGGGCGTGTATCTCGGTGCCGAGTTCCTTTGCTGTGACAGGGCCATTGAGGTCAAGAAGTTCCTTGACGAGAAAGCGACTTGGGTAAAGTATAAATAATAGTCTGAAATGATTAAGAAATTTATTTTCAGCCTGTTGTTCGTGACCGTCCTATTTTCGGGGGCAGCCGCTTATGCGGAACCGTCAGGCGATGCCGCGTATGTCAGGAAGAACAAGAAAGGTATGGTCATAAACGGTACGAAAACCAGTCTCTCCAACAATCTTGTGGGTTTGGTCAAGGATTCCCGTACCGGAAAGGGAATCGCCGGCGTGCCGGTCACGGACGGCTACACCTTCACGGTGACGGACAAGAACGGTGTTTACCAGTTCACGGCCGACGAGAAGTGCAGGAATGTGTATTACACACTTCCGGTCGAGTACAAGGCGGCGTTGGATCCTGCCACAAAGCTGCCGCTGTTCTATTCCACGACTCCGATCGACCTGAATAAGCAGAACAGGAACGACTTCGTCCTCGACCCGCTTGACGCACCTGAGAAGGACTTCACTTTGGTGATGATCGGAGACCCGCAGTGCAAGACGGACTCTGACGTGCACAGGTTCGAGACTGAGACCTTGCCGGATCTCAAAAGGTTTATGTCCGAGTCACAGGCCAAGGGAAAGTACCTGAATGCCTATGCTGTCACCCTCGGTGACCTGACATTTGACAACACGGTGCAGTGGGGGCCGATGCACAAGGCTCTCTCTGGATTCTCTCTGGAGTCCGGGGAATATCTTCCTATCTACAACTGTATCGGCAATCACGACCACGACGCTTCCTGCAAGGATGACTACACCGCCACTCAGAACTATGTCGTTCTCTTCGGACCGACGGACTACTCGTTCAACAGGGGAGATGTGCACATCATCGTGATGGATGATGTTATTTGTACAACCACTGACGGCAAACATTGGAAATATGATGACGGCATCACGGACAGGCAGCTGGAATGGCTCAAGTCCGATTTGGAACTGGTTCCGGACAAGTCGGAGAAGATGGTTGTTCTCTGTACCCATATCCAGTTCCGTCACAGTGTGGACAAGGATGGCACAAAACAGATTAAGAATATGGTCGAGGCTATCTCTTGTCTGACGGAATTCAATGAGGCTCACATTATGATCGGCCACACGCACTACGCCCAGAATTATATTCATCACGACTATGTGACAAAGGGAGGAACTCCTGTGTACGAGCATATTCACGGTGCGGCGTGCGGCGCTTGGTGGAGCTGCAATATGAATCTGGCGGGCGAGCCGAACGGGTACAGCGTCTATGAGGTCTCCGGGAAGACTATGAAGAACTGGCTGGCGAAAGGCACCAATGAGTCGCCGGATCTCCAGATGCGTGTTTATGACGGCAATCAGATCTACGGCGGCACGGATGGTCGGCCTTCAGGCAAGTATCAGTTCTCGTGGAAAGACGGAGGTGTGGGGCCGAAGAACATCAAGGCTGAGGGATTCCAGGGTCTGAATGGCTGCTTTGTGGCCACAATCTGGAACAGCGATGAGGACAACTGGAAAGTCGAACTCTTTCAGGATGGAAAGAAAATCGGAGATTTGCAGCGTGTCCCTGCCAAGATCAATGACATCTGCGTTGTCTCATTCTTCTACAATGTGTTAGGTCGCGCGACAGCCACCTGGGCGAGAAGCACGCCACAGTACTATTGGTTCATCGAAGCCCCTGATGGAGACCCTGCAAAGGTTCAGAACTGGGAGATCCGCGCCACCCAGACAATTCCGGGAAGCGGCGAGATCAATGAATATAAATGCTCCACGCTTCAGACAGATTACTCTGGATTCTGAAACGTGGAGGGCAAAGAGTGATTTACGCTCTTAGAAGTCTATCGCTTCACGCATTTGAGGGATGGTCTCGGAAAGGGCCATCCCTTTTCTGTAGATGCCGGCGGTGCCGCCTACGAATATGTCCGCTCCCATCCCGGCCATAAGATTGGCCCTTTCCTTGCTGACGCTTCCGTCAACGCTGATGAGGATGTCCTCACGGCCATTGGCATCGAGGAACTTGCGCATCTCGGCAACCTTGTTCATAATGCCGTCCACCATTTTCGCTCCTGCGGCTCCCGGGTGTACCAGCATAAGGGTGACGGTCTCCAGAATGTCCAGATAAGGCTTGATGGCCTCCACCGGTGTCTCCGGATTGACGGCAAGGCCGAAAAGCCCGCCGGCTGCGTGAACCTTGTCCGCCAGCGCGCGGTAATTCTTCTTGACCTCGATGTGCGGGGAGACGATGTCGCCTTTCCTGACCGGGAACTTGTTCATTATGAGTTCCGGATCCTCCACCATAAGGTGTACGTCAACCGGCATTGTTGTGACCGACTGCATCGCTTTGATGAAATCTGGACCGAAAGTAAGGTTCGGAACGAAATGAGCGTCCATCACATCTACGTGGAGCATATCCGCACCGTTCTCCTCCAATGTCTTGATGTCCTGCCCCAGATTCATCAGATCGGAGCACATAACAGAGACGGAAATATATCTGTGTTTCATATTATTCTATTGTTAT
>CAVBMN010000113.1:0-6993 GCA_963596515.1 bacterium | reverse complement strand
CGCTTTCGATTTTGATTCCGCAAAGCCACATCGGCAGCCCTTCCTTGAGGGCGTGAACATCGTAGCCGTTGCCTATTCTTATGCCGGAATATTCCATTATGCAGTTCTATTTTCGCAAAAGTAAGCATTTTCTACGTTTTGGACGGCTAATTTTCCTAAATTTGTATCCTTATGAGCATATTCATAGCTTTTTGAGAGCAACAGCATAAACCACAGGATAATGAAAAGATTGATCTTCATAGCGGTCCTGACTTTGGCCGCCGTCCGGACTTTTGCCGGCTCTTGGGTCAGGATCAACCAGATAGGCTACCTGCCGGAAGCCACCAAGGTCGCGGTCTTTATGAGTGATGAGACCGAGCAAGTCAGTGGCTTTGAACTGGTTGATGCTTTTACCGGTGAGGTCGCCTGGAAGTCGGATGCCGTAAGGCCGACGGGGACTCTCGGGCGGATGAAGACAACCTGCCGTCTGGATTTCAGTGCATTGAAGACCGATGGTGCCTATTATATTAAGGTATTGTCCTCAGGGGGTGAGATCCGCTCTGAGATATTCCCGATTAATCCTAATGTTTATGCCGGTGCGGCTGATTTTGTGCTGAATTATATGCGTCAGCAGCGTTGCGGCTGGAATCCGTTCTTCAAGGATAGCTGCCACAGAAAGGACGGGATCATCGTAGGGCATCCGGACCCAAAGAAAGACAGCACTTTCCTTGATGTGACCGGCGGCTGGCACGACGCCTCGGACTGTCTTCAGTACACGACCACTTCGGCCAACGCCATTTATCAGATGATGTTCGCCTATCAAAGCAATCCGGAGGCCTTCTCGGACAACTACTTGGCTGACGGAACTCCGGGCAGGAACGGGATACCGGACATTGTGGATGAGATTTACTGGGGACTCACGTGGCTGGACAAGATGAATCCGGAACCTGGGGAGATGTACAACCAGATCGCGGATGACCGTGATCACGTGGGGATGCGTGTGCCGAACGATGATCAGGCTGATTATGGCTGGGGTAAAGGGGAATACAGGCCGGTATGGTTCTGCTCTGGAGAGCCTCAGCAGAGGGGTAAGCGTGGGGACAAGAACAAGACCACAGGCATTGCGAGCACCGCCGGGAAGTTCGCTTCGGACTTCGCTCTCGGTGCGGAGATCCTGAAGCCGTTCTATCCTGAGTTCGCTGAGAAGATCGGTGCCAAGGCGCAGGCCGCCTACGATGCCGGAGTCGCCAAACCTGGTGTCTGCCAGACCGCTTCGGTGGTCTCTCCGTACATCTACGAAGAGGATAACTGGGTGGATGATATGGAATTGGCCGCCTGCGAGATGTTCCGCCGCACCGGCGATGCAAAGTACAGAACAGAGGCCATTGAATATGCTCGCCGCGAGCCGGTGACCCCTTGGATGGGAGCCGACAGCGCCCGCCATTACCAGTGGTATCCTTTTATGAATATGGGGCATTACCACATCGCGAAGAATTTTGGCGGCAAGGTCTCCGCGGAATTCATCAGGAACATCCGCTCCGGCATCCAGCGTGTCTATGAGCGGGGAAAGGATCATCCGTTTATGTTCGGCATTCCGGGAATATGGTGCTCCAACAACCTGACCTCGGCGATGCTGACACAGTGCATACTTTACCGTGAGCTGACCGGTGACACCACCTATCAGGAGATGGAAGGCTCTCTGCGTGACTGGCTTCTGGGGTGCAACCCTTGGGGTGTGAGTATGATTGTGGAGCTGCCGAAAGGTGGAATATTCCCGACCCAGCCTCATTCCTTCATCATCAATTATAAGATGGGAAACACCACCGGTGGCTTGGTTGACGGCCCTGTCTATTCGACTATCTTCGGCAGCCTTCTTGGAATCCGCACCGATGGCGGTATCAACTACGAGGAGTTACAGCCTGGCGATTTGATCTATCACGACAGCACGCACGACTATTCCACCAACGAGCCTACGATGGACGGTACGGCTTCGCTGACGTTCCCGTTGTCCTATTATCAGCGCGAAGGTAGGGTTTATTCGGAAGGGGCGCGCGGAAATATTGGACTTTGCCGTCCTGTTGCTTCGCAACCCTGTCCGGGTAAATGGACGGCAAAATCCAATACTTCTGCGCTTTCTGCGGATGAAACTGAGACTGAATGTGCAGTAGAAGAAACCGGTGGAGCGCGCAATGGCGGCGATGGCACTATGGTTTGCGCCCCATTTACCCGGATAGGGTCGCGAAGCGATAGGGGCGCAGGCCATAGTGCCACCGCCGCTCCAAATACGACATCCACCGACAATAACATCTACCAGGACGGCGGAATAATAAGAAGCGACCCTTCGGTCAAGCACATTGACTTTGTGTTCACCGCTGCCGACAAGGCCGATGGGGCGGAGAGGATAATCTCGACATTGAGAAAGTACAACATCAAAGGCGGATTCTTTTTCACAGGACAGTTCTTCGAGATGTACCCGGATGTGGTCAAGCGACTTGTGGCGGAGGGACATTACGTTGGAAGCCACTCCTACGGACATCTGCTCTATGCCCCTTGGGACAACAGGGACTCGCTTCTTGTGACAAAACAGGAGTTCGAAGAGGACATATTCAAGAGTTATAAGGTATTGCGGGAGTTTGGCGTCACCAATGCCCCATATTTTATCCCGCCGTATGAGCACTACAATTCGACAATATCCTCCTGGGCTCGCCAACTTGGGTTACAGGTCATCAACTATACCCCCGGAACCCTCACCAACGGCGACTACACAACCCCCGAAATGAAGCGTTACTTCAGCAGCAAAGAGATTCTCAGCAAGATTTGGGAATATGAAAGGACGGATCCCAACGGCTTGAACGGACACATTATGTTAATTCATTTCGGGACTGATCCAGCCAGAATGGACAAATTTTACGATAAGCTTCCCGGACTGATCAAGGAGTTGCGTCGTAAGGGATATACATTCACACCATTGAATCGATAATGATCAAGCATATTTATAAATACGAAGGAACCTTCGAGTTCGAAGCAGGCGAAAGCATTGACAATCTGGAGGTTGCCTATCATACATCGCCTTTGGGATATTCCGGTGACAGAAAAGTGATCTGGCTTTGCCACGCCCTTACGGCAGACTCTGATCCGGAGGGTACCTGGTGGCCGGCACTGGTTGGTCCCGGCAAACTGATTGACACGGAGAAATATTTCGTCATCTGCGCCAACGTACTTGGCTCGGCCTGCGGCTCGTCAAGCCCGGCATCTGTCAATCCGAAAACCGGGAAACCATACTATTTTGATTTCCCACGTGTGACTGTCAGAGACACTGTCCGTGCCTTTGACCTTCTGAGGCAACATCTTGGAATAGAGAAAATTGATATGCTGATCGGAACGTCGATGGGCGGATTTATGTCTTTTGAGTGGGCTGTGATGCGTCCTGGCATATTCGGAAAGATATTTTTTATCGCCACCGGTGCGCGTGTGACTCCTTGGCTCGCAGGTTTCAACGCCGCAAGCCGTATGGCTCTTCTGGCCGATCCTACCTTCAAGGAGCATCGTGATTTGAATGGTGGTATGGAAGGCCTTAAGGCCGCCCGTGCCATCGCTTTGCTGACCTACCGTTGCGAGGAAGGCCTTTTCAAGCAGAACGAGGACAGCGACGACACCGTTTTCGCCGGCAAGGTCGGATCTTACTACCGTCATCAGACCTCAAAATTCGTCAAGGATTGGGACGCCTATTCCTATCTCTGTGTCTGTGACGAGGTTGACAGCAACAATGTGGGCCGTGGCCGTGGAGGTGTTGCTGCCGCCCTTGCGCAGATCAAGACCGACTGCACGTTCATCTGTATGTCCTCAGACGAGCTTTTTCCTCCAGAGGATATGAAGCCTCTCTCGGAATTGATCCACGGCTCCCGTTATTATCAGATAGAGACCCCATACGGCCACGACGGCTTCCTCATCGAAACCGCAGCCATTGCAGAGATCCTCTGTCCGGCCCTTCCGTAACATTTTCGCATATTCTGAAAAAGAAGTGTAAAGATTCTTTACACCCAGTGTTAAATTTCTTTACACTTCCGAAAACTGTAAAAATTGCTAAAATATTCATAATTAATTAATTGAATATTTTGGCACGCCTAATGCTTGTGACTTTTACCGAAAAGATAAAAGGAATATGAAAAAGACATTATTCATAACAATCGCGATGATGACCGCGGCTCCGATTTTCGCTCAGGAGTCGCTTCCGAATCCGATGACACTGAAGGATTGCATGGAGTATGCGATCAGCAACAGCACCAAGGTGAGGATCCAGCAGGCGGCCAACGGTGATGCCCGCCTTGCCAGAAGGGACGCCATCTTCGATGCGTTCACCCCTGAGATCAGCGGAAGCAGCTACGCCTACTACAACTTTGGACGTGCAGTTGACCCTAAGACCAACACTTACGTCACCACGACTTCGTTCCACAACAGCTACGGAGTCAGCGCTGGCATCGCCCTCTTCAACGGATTCAAGGCCGTGAACAATCTGAAGATCTCCAAGACTTCGATCGCTCTGGGGAACTCGCAGGAAGACCAGATAGAGGCTGACATCTGCCTCGCCACGATGGAAGCCTACTGCAATGTGCTCTATTACAGCCAGCTTGCGGATATCTATAAGTCTCAGGTCGAGGTGGCAGAGGAATCCCTCGCGAAGGCCCGCCGTCAGGAAGAACTCGGACAGAAAGGTCACGCCGATGTGGTCGAGATGGATTCCAACCTTGCGGACAAGCAGTATCAGCTCGTTGAGGCCAACAACAAGCTCAACGATGCGAAGATCACCCTTGAGGACGTGATGTTCTGGTCTGAGGATCACGAACTTGTCATCGACACGGAACTTCCGTCAACCCTTGACAACGAAAGGATGCTGACCGATTCCCTTGCGATGGAGGATATGATTGACTTCGCTCAGGCGAACAACCCTTCCGCCCGTGTGGCCAGATACAACCTCCTGAATGCCAAACGTGAACTCAGCACCGCCAGATGGCAGCTCCTCCCTTCACTGAGCGCCTACGCCGGCTGGTCCACGACCTACTTCACCTATCCTGGCAGCGACTCGTCGTCCGACCCGTTCCGCACACAGTTCAAGAACAATGGAGGTGAATATGTCCAACTGTCCCTGAATATTCCGATCTTCTCGGGACTTCAGCGCCACAGCAATATAGCAAGAAAAAAGAACGCCGTAGCCAAGGCCACTGCCGAATACGACCAGAAGATGAGAGACATCTCCGCCGAGGTGCGCAGGGCTGTTCAGGATCGTGACGGAGCGTCCGCCGCCTACATCCAGGCGCAAAGGAAATCCGATGTGCAGGAGGAAGCATATTCATTGAATATGAAAAAGTTGGAGCAGGGGCTCATCTCTCCGATCGAGTTCCAGACCGCCTCGAACAACTACCTTGAGGCGAACGCCCAGCGGCTCAATTCGCTGCTGACCTACTTCATCAAGCGCAGCGTGGTCAACTACTACAACGGAGTGGATTACATCAATCAATGAATATGTTAGCAGGTCGCTGAGCCTGTCGAAGCGACCGCATCAGAAATAATCAACGAATAATAACAACAATTATGGACAAGATAATCGAGAAAAAGAAAGGCTGGAGATCAGCCTTCACAAAAAAGGCGATGCCTTACTGGCTTGGAGCCATCGTGGTAGTGTTCGTGCTCTACCTCGTGTTCAGAGACAATTCCAAGACCCTCAGGGTTGACAAGGACACGGTCACTGTCAGCCAAGTCACTGACGGACAGTTCAACGACTATATTCGTGTAAGCGGTCAGGTGCAGCCTATGGTCACGATCCAGATCAGCCCGCTTGAGGGCGGCACCGTCCAGAAGATCATTGTCGAGGAAGGATCTACCGTCAAGGCCGGCGAGCCGATTCTTGAACTCTCCAACGACAACCTTGACCTCCAGATACTTAACGCCGAGGCCGAACTCGCTGAAAAGGAAAACATCCTGCGTAATACCATGATTTCCATGGAGCAGCAGAAACTCTCACACGAGCAGAACAGGCTCCGTTACGCCTCCGAGGCGAAGCGCAACAAGAGGGCGTTCGAGCAGAACCAGCAGCTTTACAAAGAGAAACTCATCTCCAAGGAGGACTACCTCAAGGCCGAGGAGGACTACGAACTCTCGCAGCAGAATCTTGATCTTACCCTCAAAAGTATGGAGCAGGACAGCCTTTATCGTTCGACCCAGCTCCTGAGTCTCCGCGAAAGCCTTGATAATATGCGTATGAATATGCAGCTGATCCGCCGCCGTAAGGAGAGTCTGACGATCAAGGCTCCTATCGATGGAGTCCTCGGACTTCTGGACGCCAACCTTGGCCAGTACATCGGAGCCGGCACAAAGATCGGCCAGATCAACTCCGAGGGCAGCTACAAGATTGAGGCTAAGATAGATGAGCACTACATCGACCGCGTGATCCCTGGTCTTGACGCCACATTCGAGCGTCAGAGCGAGAAATATGACGCCCAGGTGCGCAAGGTCTATCCGGAGGTGCGTGACGGCAAGTTCCAGGCGGACTTCAAGTTTGAGGGCCAGCAGCCTGACAACATCAGGACCGGCCAGACATATTACCTGAACCTTCAGCTCGGCCAGCCGGAGCAGGCTGTCCTCATCCCTCGCGGAACATTCTACCAGAAGACGGGTGGCAAGTGGATCTATGTTGTCACCAAGGATGGCGGCAAGGCTGTCAAGCGCGAGATCCGCATCGGTCGCCAGAACCCTCAGTTCTACGAGGTTCTCGAAGGTTTGGAGCCGGGCGAGAAGGTCATCACCTCTTCCTACGACAACTACGGCGACAGCGATGTGCTTGTCTTCTAAGTGATTAATGAATATGATGTCGTGGTCGCTGAGCTAGTCGAAGCGCCGCCAAAACAAGAAAGAGAATATAAACAATAACAAATAAAAATTTCAAAGCCATGATTAAAGTTACAAATCTTTCCAAGGTCTTCAGAACCGAAGAAATCGAGACAACAGCCCTCAATGGGG
>CAVBMN010000112.1:0-6995 GCA_963596515.1 bacterium | reverse complement strand
TGAACCAATATTTCAGCAAACCGTAATCCCTGAAACGGGCCTCGGAGAACTGGTTTTTGGAGTTGTCAATCTTGCCTGAATATTTTGCGAAATCAGCTTTCCAGGCCGGATCGTTCATATCGACCCAAGTAACTACGAAATCAATGTCCATAACAACTAATCCAACAGATAAACGGTAAGGTCGTGGCACTTGCGCTTGTTTTCGGGCGGAGGTGTCATATAGTCCCCAAACTCCTGAGTGAGCCAGTCATCCCAACGCCGGAACGCCTTGAAACGGCAGCCCTCGAATTCCAGATCGACATATTCCTCAAGCATATTCCTTTCGAATATTTCCCTCGTGCCGTTGTAGGTGACCGAGACGGCCCCGGCGAGGCGAGATGTCTCGTAAGGATATTTCCAGACCTCGGTGTCAATCTTTTTCCACCAATATTCAGCCCCCCTGAAATGCGCCTCCAGCTTCGAGAACAGCGGCTGGTGGAAATTGAACAGGTCGAACCTTGTGCCGCAGATGTTGAGCCTGTGCGACCAATGCGTCAATTGATGTTCCCTTTTCCTTTGAAGATCAGGATCCTCAGGCTTGCCGTCCATCGGAAATATGTCAATGTTGAGACCGAAGTCATAGTCATAGCCACGTCCCTGAAGGCTCTTTGTCTTCACATCCTCGACCTTTGTGAAAAAATGGACGAAACGGTCGCCTTTCACTCCTTCCTTATGGCAAAGGCAACGGTAACGGGATCCGGGCTCTTTCCCGAACGAGGAGACAAAACGCTCATAATCAGGCCTCGGCATCAAAAGGTCTATGTCATCATCCCAAGGGATGAAGCCTTTGTGACGCACGGCTCCAAGGAGCGTTCCGTAGGCCATTGAGTATCGGATCCCTTCCTTGGCACAGAAGGAATCAACGGCTTTGAGGATGTCAAGGAGGTAAAGTTGGATCTCCCTGTGAGACAATTTTTGCATAATACGTTCAAAATATAGCCCTATATTCACAAATATAACTGATTTTTGCTAAATTTGCATAATCTGTAGCAAAACCGAGTATGCATTCTTATGTTTTTCCAGGAGATCTGGACAAGGAAATAGCGGCGGTCGGATCACAGCCGATCCCATATATGAGAACCGAGGAGTTCTCTAAAATCAACCTGGAATCCGAAAGTATCCTTTTGGATTTGATTCATTGCAAAGGAGGAAGAACAATCATCTACACAGGTTCCGGTACCGGAGCTATGAGTGCGGTTGTCGAGAACTATGTCAGCACGAAGAGGAAGGCTATCGCCATCAACGGCGGCTCTTTCGGCAGACGATGGGTGACACTCTGTGAATATTATGGAGTTCCGGTTGTTGACTTCAAGGTTCCGTTCGCCAAGGACATAGATTACGACGAGTTGGAGCGGACTGTGGATGCGGAGCGCCCGGAAGTGTTCCTCTGCCAGCACCACGAAACCTCTACCGGGCAGATTTTCAATCTGGAGAAGATTTCCGGAATATGCCGCCGCCACGGCGTGTCCCTTGTTGTCGATGTGATCAGCACTTTCCTCGCCGAGGAACTGGATATGGACGCGCTCGGAATCGACATCTGCGTCACCAGCACCCAGAAAGGACTGAATATTCCTCCGGGACTGTCAATCCTGTTCATCAGCAAAAGGCTGGAAGGTTATGAATATGCCCACAAGGGTTATTATTGGGACTTTGAGGACAACCTGGGCAATCTCAAGAGAGGACAGACCCCGTTCAGCCCGGCGACCCTCATCTACCTCCAGCTCAACGCAAGGCTCAGGCAACTTAAGGCTCAAGGTGGAGAATCCTACAACATCTCCCAGATACGTCACAGGGCTGGGGTGTTCCGCGAGGAATGCCGGAAATACGGCTGGGCGATGCCGGCGGAGAATCCTTCATACGCCATCACTGCGATCCAGACAAAGGACACCGCCGAGCGCAGGATATTCAGAGGGCTGATAGAGCGTTACGAGACATTCATTATGCCTGGCTCGCTTCCGGGATTCTACAGGATCTCCCATATGGGACTCCAGACAGACGAGGAGCTCCGGACTCTGGCGGAGCACATCCATATAATCGAGACTGAGATTGATGAATAAGGATATTCCTAACATAGGCGGCCACCCGCACGGGAGGATTGTCATCACCTACGGTACTTTTGATGTCCTGCATCAAGGACACATCAATCTGCTCCGCCGGGCGAAGGAACTTGGCGACTGGCTGATTGTCGGGGTGACCACGGACAATTTCGACCTTGAGCGCGGAAAGATGAACACCAGGGACAGCGTGATGAAACGCGTCCAGGCCGTGAAGGAGACAGGTTACGCCGACGAGGTGATCATCGAGGAGTACAAGGGACAGAAGATCGATGACATACAGAAATATAACGTGGATGTCTTCGCGATAGGCTCTGACTGGGAAGGTTACTTCGATTACCTGAAGGAATACTGCGAGGTTGTCTATCTGCCCCGCACACAGGGTATCTCAAGCACAATGCTCCGCGAAGAGCAAATTTCGGTCAAGGTCGGAATAATCGGAACCGGAAGCATAGCGAGAAGATTCGTGCCGGAGGCAAAATTCGTCAGCGGCAACACGATCAGCGCAGTTTACAATCCTGACTTTGAGGAATGCGAGGCGTTCCGCTCGGCCAATGGCATACCGCTTGCCGCGCGAACCCTTGACGAACTGCTGGAGAACTGCGACGCTGTCTATGTCGCGTCACCGCATTACACTCATTTTGAATATGTCAGGGCGGCTCTTCTCGCCGGGAAACACGTGCTGTGCGAGACTCCGTTCGTCCTGCACCTTTCAGAGGCCGAGGAACTGTTCTCACTCGCCGAGGCAAACGGAAAAACCCTTATGGTGGCGCACAAGACGGCCTATTGCCCGGCATTCCGCCACCTTGTGTCTATGCTTAAATCCGGCGTGATAGGAAAGATCGTGGACATCAACGCATCCGTCACCACTCTCACCAACGAGAAGTCCTCTAAACTGGATCACGCAAGATTCGGAGGCAGTATGAACGAGAACGCCTGCTTCCCTCTCCTGCCGATCATCAAACTGCTCGGACGTGACGTGCGGAACATCAACTTCTATTCGATAATGAAGAATGATGTTGATATGTACACCAAGGCGGTTTTCCGTTACGACAACGCCACGGCCTCATTCCAGGTCGGGTTGGGAGCAAAGACCGAAGGGAATATGGTCATCTCCGGAACCCAGGGCTACATCTATGTCCCTGCCCCGTGGTGGAAGACAGACTATTTCGAGCAGAGGTTCGAGGATCAGAACCAGAACAGAAAATGTTTCTACCCGTTTATGGGCGAGGGACTCAGGTATGAGATACGGGAATTCATCTCCCACATCCTCAATCCGGAGCAAAGCCTCTACCTTTTGTCGAAAGACGAGATCCTGAAGATGACACAGATCCAGGAAGACTACATCAACGGGAAGAATGTCTATAAACTTAGCTAAACGGCTATGAGACAACTCACATTAAAGGAACTCCAACAGTTCAGCCTTGAGATACTCAAGGACGTGGCCGGATTCTGCGACAGGAACGGGATAAGATATTCATTAGGCTACGGCACATTGCTTGGCGCGGTCAGGCACAAAGGGTTCATCCCGTGGGACGACGATGTGGACATAATGATGCCAAGGGAGGACTACGAACGATTCAGAACCATCTACAAGTCAGAAAGATATTCATTCATTGACAGCCGCAACACGCCGGATTGCTACGTCGCTTTCGGGAGAGTCTGCGACACGGAAAGAACCCTTGCCTCAAGCTGCATTCCTTGGGTGAAGCGGGATGTCGGGGTCTGGATTGACATATTCCCGATTGACAGGGTTCCGGATGACAAGGAGACTTTCGAGAGGATCTACGATTCCCTGCTGCTGCTTATGAAGTTCAATGTCGGGATACGCAGGGTACACACGATCTCGTCCTCCAGATTCTCCATAAGGAAAAGGCTGAAAATCTGGATGTTGAAAAGGACACATCCTCGCCTAATCAAGCGCAATCCCGCTGACATAGTCAAGGATATGAACACACTCATCTCTCTTGTCTCACCGGCGGACAGTCACCACTGGTCGCAACTTACCTGCCCAGAGGTCGGAGCGAACGAGTTCTTTGAGGAAGATGAGATCAATGAATATGTCAGGATGGAATTTGAAGACAGCGAGTTCTTTGTCTGGAAAGGCTACGACAAGATTCTGAGGGACTCCTATGGCGATTTTATGCAGCTTCCGCCCAAAAACAAGCGCAAGCCTCTTCAGAACTACATCACCTTCTACTGGAAGGATTAACCCCGCAGATACTTTGCCGTCCAGGACTGTCCTTCTTTGATCATATCCTCCGGAGTGCCGGCGAAGACCACCTCACCGCCATTGTCCCCGGCCTCAGGTCCCAAATCTATCACCCAGTCAGCGGCCTTGATCACATCCAGATTGTGCTCCACGACGATCACGGTGTGTCCGTTCCGGATCAGAACATCGAATGCCTTCAGCAATTTCTCAACGTCATAGAAATGCAAGCCTGTCGTAGGCTCGTCGAACAAAAACAGAATCTTTTCCTTGCGTGTTGATGAGGAGTCATCATTCATCGACAGGAACCAGGCCAGTTTGATTCTCTGGCTCTCACCGCCTGAAAGCGTTGATGAGCTTTGGCCGAGTTTGATGTACGAAAGCCCCACGTCCACAAGAGGTTGCAGCCTCCGGGCGATCTGTTTTGACAGATCCTCCGGCTGCGAGCCGAAGAAGTCAATCGCTTCCTGAACGCTCATATTCAGGATGTCGTCTATGTTTTTGCCCCTGTAGCGGACCTCAAGGATGTCCGGCTTGAACCGTTTCCCACCGCAAGCCTCGCAGACCATCGTCACGTCCGCCATAAACTGCATCGGGATGCGCACGAAGCCGTCTCCCTGACACTCAGGGCAACGCCCGCCGTCCTGATTGAACGAGAAGAAGGACGGAGTGTAGCCGTTGATCTTGGCATATTGCTGATCAGCAAGGAGTTTACGAATGTCATCGTAAACCTTGAGATAGGTAACGGCGTTGGAGCGGGAACTCTTCCCTATCGGGTTCTGATCGACATATTCAACCCTCGTGATCCTGTCAACGTTGCCGGAAAGCTTCCTGAATATTCCAGGAAGGTCGCCTGTCTGGTTCAGTTTGCGGAACAAGGCTGGATAGAGGATATCCCCTACAAGGGAGGACTTGCCGCTGCCGCTCACTCCTGAAACCACGGTAAGCACACCCAACGGAAACTTCACATCAATATTCTTAAGATTGTGCTCCTGAGCGCCTTCCACCGTTATTGAATATGTCCACGGATGCTTTTCCCTGACATATCGGGATCTTTTTCCGGTAATATATTGCAAAGTCAGCGAACCATCTATGACCTTCTCCGGAAGTTTCCCGCCTATCTTGCCTTGGAAGACAATCCGGCCTCCGTTCACCCCGGCATACGGCCCCATATCTATCAGGACGTCAGCCGCGCGGATGATCTCCTCATCGTGTTCCACCACGATAAGGGTGTTTCCGATGTCACGAAGCTTACGCAGGACTCCGATAAGCCGTTCTGTGTCACGCGGATGAAGTCCGATGCTCGGCTCATCCAGAATGTACATCGAGCCAACCAATGAGCTTCCGAGAGCGGTAACCAAGTTGATTCTCTGGCTCTCTCCTCCGGACAGAGTGTTGCAGGCACGATTCAAGGTCAAATATGCCAGACCGACATCCTTTATGTACCTTAGACGTGAGACGATCTCCTCTACAGCCTTACGGACAATCGCGGTCTCATAGTCAGTCAACTTCATTCCGCTGAAGAAATCAAGAAGCGCATCGATGTTCATCTCAAGGAGTTCGGCGATTGTCTTCCCGCCAACCTTAACGTATAATGCCTCCGGCCTGAGTCTCGTGCCGTGGCAGGCGTGGCAGGTGGTGCGTCCGGAAAAACGGCTGAGCATATACTTGTACTGGATCTTGTAGCGGTTGGCCTCGACCCATTTGAAGAATTCATTGATTCCAATGATGCTATTATCATCACCGTCAATGCTTTGACTATCCCAAATAAGATCCTTGACCTTCTGACTGAGGTTGCAGTACGGCTCGAATATCGGAATCCCGTAGCGTGGAGCCACTTTCACAAGCCTATCCTTGAACCATCCCATCTTCTCTCCCTTCCAGCAGGCTATGGCGCCATCGTAAATACTCTTGGTCTTGTCCGGCACGACCAGATCCTCACTCACTCCGATGATCTTTCCGAGACCTCCACAGACAGGGCACGCGCCCAGAGGGCTGTTGAACGAGAAAAGATACTCGTCAGGCTGACGGAATGTAATGCCGTCCAACTCGAAGCGGTTGGAATACTCCTCCACGGAATTGTCCTTGCGAAGAATGAGCTTGCCTTCGCCAACCCTGAACGCCGTGTCGATTGACGAGCGAAGCCTGGTCTGGAGATCCTCCCAATCGTTCTGCGGCCACGGCTCGCCGTCATCTCCGTAAGGCAGGCAATTCTTGAACACAGGCAACTTCAGACGGTCTATCAGCAGATCAAGATGTTCAGGATATTCCCCTTTGTCCGCCATCTTCATTATGTCCTCGATGCGAATGATGCCCTCATCGCCGAAGAAGCGGGAATATCCCTCCTCCTTGAGCCGGAGCATCAACTCGACCTTGTCCTCCCTTGCCGACCAGTTCAAGTCAGCGAGAATGTAAGCCGTCCTTGAATCACCACTCAAGATACTTGCCATCACATCATTGATGCTATGACACTTGACCTCCTTGCCGCTGACTGGGGAATATGTCCGGCCTATTCTCGCGAAGATGATGCGGAGATAATCGTAGATCTCTGTCGTGGTGGCTACCGTCGAACGCGGGTTCTTCACATTGACCTTCTGTTCGATGGCGATAGCCGGCGGAATGCCTTCAATGTACTCCACATCCGGCTTGCTCATCCTGCCAAGAAACTGGCGGGCATAGGACGAAAGGCTCTC
>CAVBMN010000111.1:0-7094 GCA_963596515.1 bacterium | reverse complement strand
GAGCCTCGTCCGTCGGAGCCGTGTAGAGTCCGTCCGGCCACCAACCCTGGTCGAGAGGGCCGAACTGGAACAAAGGCTGTCCGTTAAGGCTCATGAGTTTCGTGTTCTTGTTCTTCGTGTAAAGCGACACCTCGCGCATGGCGGTGTAGCCATCGACCGAATCAATGGTCTTTCCGCCGCGCACCACAGAGACCTTGAGACCGTACAGGTAAGGAGAATCAGGAGACCAAAGCCGAGCGTCCTTCACAGGCAGCGTCACTGTGCCGCCCGGAACCGTCATGCCCTGAGCGATCACCTTGGACGAAGCGTTTTCCGTGGAGTAACCGACACCACCCTCAAGGAGTGCCACCTTCACAACATCCCCTTCCTGTGCGCCTTCGGTCGAGACAGTGACATCAATCGTACCTGCATTGATGTCGGAAACAGCGTAATAATCAGCCACATGAGCCTTGGCGACTGGCTCAATCCAGACACTCTGCCATATTCCTGAGACAGCCGTGTACCAGATTCCCTTAGGGTTCTTGACCTGCTTTCCGCGCGGTTGGAAATCGTTGTCGGTGGCGTCAAGCACCCTGACGGCAAGTTTGTTCTCGCCGTTCTTGAGATAGGGGGTCACATCGAACGAGAAGTGTGTGTAACCGCCCGTGTGTCTGCCGACCTGAATGTCATTGACATACACGTCAGCCTGCCAATCCACCGCCTCAAAGTTAAGCATCAGCCTCTTTCCTTTCCAAGCTGACGGAACCTTGAATGTGGTCTTGTACCAAAGAGCGTCTTCCGCTGTCAGTGTGCGGCCGACACCTGAAAGAGATGACTCCACGGCGAACGGCACAAGGATATTCCCGTCAAATTTTTCCGGAAGCGCGCTGTCTTTGGAGGTTATTGAATATTCCCACAGTCCGTTGAGGGACTTCCACTCGGGACGGACCATCTGAGGGCGGGGATATTCCGGATGAACATTCGCAGGGCTAACCTCTTCGGCCCAAGGAGTGCGGATGTGATTGCCGGCCGGAGCCCAGGACTGGGCAGCCATCGGACCTGCGAAAGCCAATACGGCCGCAAGGACAGAGTAAAATCGTGTTTTCATTGTCATTATTGTTTTGTGTCATTTTATCAGATTTCCAAGTATGGAACGTGTAAGTTCGCGCGTCACCGTGCGGGTGACAGCGGAGGTCGTGTTTTTCACCACCTTTGACGTGCCGCTCCCCTTCTTGGTTTTCTTTCCGGTCACCTTGTTGGAGACCGCCGTTCCGACAGACGCCGCCACAGAAGCGGTCACAGCGGTGACAACAGCCTTTGCAAGTTTCCCGAACAGGCCGTTGCCGTTTTTCTTCGCATCGGCCTTCGCCTCAGCCTCAGCTTTAGCGGCCTCAGCCTCGGCGGCCGCTTCCTCCTCTTTCCGCGCCTGCTCCAGAAGCACCTCAAACGCACTCTCGCGGTCGATAGGAGTGTCATATTTTCCGAATATCCTTGAAGACTTGATCAACTGGCTTCTCTGGGACTCATCAATCGCCCCGATCTGGCTCAAAGGGAAAAGAATCTTGGCCTTCTGAACGATGCCTGGAGCGCCTTTGGCATCCAGAAACGAAACCAAGGCCTCACCGGTTCCAAGGTTCATGATAGTTTCGGAAGTGTCAAACGCAGGGTTGGCCCTGAAAGTCTCGGCGGCCACCTTGACAGCCTTCTGATCCTTAGGAGTAAACGCCCTCAAAGCATGCTGCACACGGTTTCCGAGCTGGCCGAGAATGCTCTCAGGGATGTCGGTCGGGCTTTGGGTCACAAAATAGACGCCGACTCCCTTGCTCCTGATGAGCCTTACAACCTGTTCTATCTTGTCGGTCAACGCCTTGGGCGTGTCGTCAAACAGCATGTGCGCCTCATCGAAGAAGAACACCAGCTTAGGCAGATCCATGTCACCGACCTCAGGAAGGGTTGAATATAATTCCGAAAGAAGCCAGAGAAGGAATGTGGAATAAAGCTTAGGCTTCATCATCAGCTTGTCCGCGGCCAGAACGCTCATCACGCCTTTTCCGCCCTCGCAGGCCAGAAGGTCCTGAATATCAAAGGACGGCTCGCCGAAGAACAGGTCTGCGCCCTCATTCTCAAGCGTGAGGATCGACCTCTGGATCGCTCCGACCGAAGCGGCTGCGATGTTGCCATAGACTGATGAATATTCAGAGGCATGTGCCTGGACATAATTCAGCATGGAACGCAGATCCTTGATGTCAAGCAGAAGCAGACCTCTTTCGTCAGCGATCCTGAACACGATGTTGAGCACACCTTCCTGGGTGTCATTCAATCCTAGAACCCTGCTCAACAACTGCGGTCCCATCTGGGACACCGTGCACCTGAGCGGATGTCCCTGCTGTCCGAACACATCATAGAAACGGACCGGGCAGCTTTGGAACCGAGGGTTCTCAATCCCGAACTCGGCCATTCTTTTCTCGATGAACCCGCTCAGACGACCAGGTTGGGATATTCCAGAAAGATCCCCCTTCATGTCCGCCATGAAGCAAGGGACACCGGCCTGGCAGAAAGTCTCGGCCATGACCTGAAGCGTGACTGTCTTTCCGGTGCCTGTCGCGCCCGCGACAAGTCCATGTCTGTTGGCCATCTTTCCGATGATGGAAAGCGGTCCGTCCTGGCAGTGGGCTATCCAAAGCCCGTTCTTGGAATCGTACATTATAGTCTGTATTACTGATTATTCTTTGATGAAAAACGAGAAATGGACTCGTCCGTACCTCTTCTCTTTCCTGAAATACGGATGGTCCGTGAATGAATGCTCATCTCCGTGCTCCAGAATGAAATAGCAGCCGGGATGAAGTATGTCCGCCGAATAGACCTTGTCCGGCAAGGTCTCCAGACCATCAAGGGCGTACGGAGGATCCGCGAACACGATGTCGAACTTCTCGTGACAGATGGTAAGGAAATCAAACACGTTGTCCCTTACCATCGTGACGTTGTCCAGTCCAAGACGCCTCGCCTCGGTCTTGATGAACGAGGCGTTCTCACGCGCCATCTCCACGGACCAGACCATCGCCGCTCCCCTTGAGGCGAACTCAAAGGCCACGGCCCCGGTGCCTCCGAAAAGATCAAGGACCTTCAAGTCCTCGAACTCATACTCATTGTCAAGCACGTTGAACAGTCCCTCGCGGGCAAAGTCGGTGGTCGGCCTTGCCTTGTAGCCGGCGGGCGGATTGACGGTTTTCCCTCGCAGTCTTCCTCCGATGATCCTCATAGCCTTTCAACAGATTTGAAATAACGGTACAGGGACATCTCCTCCTCTTCGGTCAAAGGGGTTCTGAAATATACAGAGGACACCTCCGGATTGAGTTGGAGCTTCCTCACGGCCATGAACAGAAAATATTCGGCGGTGGTGAAATCCGACGCGCGGAACACGTTCGACAAAAGCAGGTTGCGGCCTTGGGATATTCCAAGATGAAGGTATCCGGCGGCGTATGACGCGACTATCTTGTTATATTCATCTATCCTCTGCAAGTCCTTCAGGATGTAAAACATCTCAGGCAAAACCTCCGCGGGCCTACCGTCAGAGTCAAGCACCGCCTGAGAGATTGTCCGGGACAGCATCTCGCCTATGGACAAGGAATACACCAATTCCGCGGCATATTCAGGAAGAGCGACATGGAAAACCTCATCTTCCCCGCCAAGGACAACAGTGTCGGCAAGGCTCAGCCGCGCCGAAGACTCATCAAAGAACGTCTGAGGAATCAATGCCACCTTAGGAGTGAGAAGGGACACCTCCACATGCGGATACCGCCTTTGGAATTCAGGAGCCGTGAAAACCGTGTCGGAACCGAGCCATCCCGATTCCGTCACGACACCTTCATCCGACACCTTAAAAGAATATCCATTCAAGCAGACTTGAATGGATATTCCGTTTATCTTCTGTTTTGGATTCCAATCCATCTATTGTCAGGCTATGACAGAGGATTACTCCCAGTTACCGACGTTGTTGTTAGGAGCCGAGACGCTGCCGACCATAAGTCCTTCGTAGCGGCCCTGATCCTCACACTCGGCCACCTTGTTCACAATCAACTGGTGATCAAGACCGTTAAGGATGGACTTCCAAGGCATCTTGGCCTCGAACAGAGGAACGTTCACGCCGGAAACCTTCTTGACGATGGCATCCATCTCGATCTTTGTGGCGGCCGCGACTGTCTCTCCCTCGGTGGCGAAAGGAATCTCATCGATGACGTTGATGTCGAAGTCTGGCCTGTTGTTGAACAGTGTGTCCTTCACCGCGATCTTGTTCTGGATCGAGAACACGAGGTTCTTGTCGCCTTCCTGATAGAGTTTGTAAAGACCTTCGTCCGTGATTCCCCTATGGGACTTCCTCACATCATTGGTATGGGCCACGGCAAGGGAGTCATCCTTCGAGCCGACCTGCATGAGGACAACCATCTGGCCGTTGTTGTAGAACTGCTTGAGGGTGTCAAATGAGGCGGTGAACCTTTCGTTAACGCTCTTGAAGGCCACCTGAAGGTCACGGATGTCCTTGAGTCTCTGGACAGCCACCTTCTGCCTGGCCTCGACCGCCTTGTTGAATCTCACAGGCTCCATGATGCCGTCATAGATCTTATAGACTAAAAAGATTGCGCAAAGCGCGAGCACGATACAGATGATCGTTTTCAGTGTCTTGTTCATTATTCCTGTTATTTTTTATGTTTTCCTTACCGGTGAAAAGACTAAACGTCAATTCTTGACAAAGTTAGAAAATTGATTTATGAAATGCAATATAATATTTGTAATTTTGCAGACAGCAATGAAAGACATCGCAGTTTTTGACAGATTGACGGGCAGCGCGTCCCGCGTCACCATCGTCGTCCACACACATCCGGACGGGGATGCGGTCGGGAGCGGGACAGCCATGCTGGGTTATCTGACCGACATAAAACGCAAGGACGCCGCGCTGATCGTACCGGACAGCATCCCGGACTCAATCTCTTTCATCACGAAAGGATTCGAGCCCGGAAGCATCATCGTGTTCGAGGACGAGAGACAGAAAGCCGAGGAAAGGATCAAGTCCAGCGACCTTATCATCTGTCTGGACTGCAACTCGTTCTCCAGGACCGCGGACATGGAGGCTCTCCTGCGGGAATCCACAGTCCGCAAGGTCTTGATCGACCACCACCTGAATCCAGAGAGGGCATCCTTTGACCTGACGTTTTCCAAAGAAGAGATATCCTCGGCAAGCGAGCTTCTGTTCTGGATTCTGATGGAGGCACCGGAGATCGGAGGTGACGCTTCGCGGCTGCCGGCAAGGTGCGCCGCTTCGCTGCTGACAGGAATGACGACAGACACCAACAATTTCGCCAACTCGGTTTTCCCGAGCACATTGGAGATGGCGTCGAAACTGATCGCGGCGGGAGTGGACCGTGACCTGATCCTTTCGGATCTTTACAACAATTACCGGGAGAACCGCCTGAGACTCATGGGATTCCTCCTGAGCGAAAGGCTCACGGTCACACAATACGGTGTCGCGTTCATCATCCTGGACAAGGAGATTCAGGACAGGTTTGACTTCAGAAGAGGCGAAAGCGAAGGGTTCGTGAACCTGCCGTTGTCCGTGGCGGAGGTGCGCATGAGCATATTCCTGACTCAGGAAGGCGACATATTCAAAGTGTCCATTCGCTCCAAGAAGGGAGTGTCGGCGAATGACTGCGCCGCAAGGTACTTCAACGGCGGCGGACACGAGCGGGCGGCCGGAGGGAAACTGACCATAGGGAAGGATCTGTTTTCCCCGGAAGACGCCAAGGCATACATCTTGAAAGTAACGCATGAGTTTTTTGGAATATGACAAAGAATCTCATCATACCGGTCCTGCTGGGCATCGCCGCCCTTGCCTCTTCATGCGGCAAGAGCGAAGTCGAGAACGCATACACCCAACAGGACAAGAACATCGAGTCGCTGGTCAAATCCCTCGCTCCGGAAGAGTCCGAGGCGACGGTGGAGTATTTTGACGGAGTCGTAAGGGTCACCGTGAAGCACGGAGAGGGTGTCTCTCTTGAAAGCGGCGGCACCGTGTCATTCTACTATGCGGGACACTGCGTCAACAGTTCCAGCCTGAGTGCCGGAAACATGTTCGTGACCAACAGCAAGGAGTTCGCGGAATCCTCCAACTGGACGGTGACAGACTCGACAATCTTTCAGGTCAGCACTGTCGATCTTGCGAAGGACGGTCTTGTCAAAGGCCTGAAAAAAGGCATTGTCGGAGTCAAGGCCGGGGACGAGTGCTACGTCATGTTCAACGGGAAGTACGGATTCGGGAAGCACACGAACGGCAGCGTGCCGGCGAACTCGGCTTTGGCCTATCATTTGTGGATAAGCAGCGTCTCGAATTAATCAATGAGAAAAAAGAAAACTGTTATGAATATATTGAAAGGAACATCATCTTTGTGCTGTGCGGCCGCGATGGCCGCTCTTGCCTTGGTGTCATCATGCGCCAAGGAAGCCACAACCTACGAGAACGATGACGTGAAACTCTATCTGGACGCATGGATGAGTGTGCACCACCCAGGAGTCCAGCCGTCCGGCCTTGGAGTTTACATCATCGAAGATCAGCCGGGTTCCGGAGAGGCGGTCACTGACGACGACTATTATTATTTCATCCGTTACACCGCCACGGATCTGGACGGAAACATCAGCGGCACATCCGAAGAGAAAGTGGCGCAGCAGACGGGCAGCTACACGAAAGGTAATTATTATGGCCCGACTGTGGTGATGGATTCCTACTATGCCACCCAACCGGGTGTTCTGGAGGCCATCAAAGGCATGAAGGTCGGAGGGACAAGGAAAGTGGTCGTGCCCGGATGGCTCAACTCGACCATATCAACATCCAACAACGAGAAATACTACACAACCGCAGAGGAATTCTACAAGAACAAGAGCGGGAGCAACGCCATCTACACGCTTACACTGACCGACAAGACCGACAACATCAACAAGTGGGAAGTCGATTCTTTGGAAAGGTACACCGCCCGCATGATGAACGATGTAGATTCCACATTCTACGGTTACTACTACCAGCAACTCAAGGAGCCGACGGACACCACGACATTCCCTCGTGACACGAC
>CAVBMN010000110.1:0-7254 GCA_963596515.1 bacterium | reverse complement strand
AATCAGGGGGTCGTAGGATCATGCCCTACTGGGACCACAAAGAGAAGAGACGCAAGAAATTGCGTCTCTTCTCTTTGTGGTCCAAATCCAACCCCCAGTCACTTCGTGACCGCCCGAGGGGCATTGGGGAGCGTACTCCCCAAACCCCTTGCGTCGCTTCGCTCCGAGGGTGTGGGTACTCCCTTTACCGATGTCGCTGAGAATTTACGAAACGCCTTCATTTCAAAGTTGGGCAGAAGCACATGGTAGGCATATTCCCGTGAAAATCGTGTACCATTGTCTTTGAGTTTTTCAGCTCGGTCTGGCTTCAGTCGGAGCAGGCTCGTTATAGGGCTGAAAGCCTTTTGTAAAATTCGCACTATCACCTGCTTTCTTAGCGCTATTCGTCCGGTGGATTGCGATCTGGCCGGACAAAGTGTATTTTCTACATTTCGTCCGGCCAACAGGGCTTTCTTCGGACAAAAAAAGTGGCCATCATGTGGAGGCCACCTTTTTGAGATTGTTATGTACTAAACCAAAGAATTATCTGGCTTTTTTCTTTTCGCCCTTGGAGGATTTTGGACCGAACTTCTTGCGGGGACGGCCTTTGTCCTTTGAGGATTTGCGTTGAGGCTGGCTGTCGTTGTGGGCGACGGCGGCGTAGAAAGGCTTGCGCTTTCCATCGTTGTTTGGCTCGCCTTCGATGCCTTCAGCGTAGTCGGCTCCATTGGCCTGAGCGACCTTCACGTCTTCTTTGTTTTTCCTTCGGCGTGAACCTTTGGCGGCAGGTTTCGTGTCATTCCCGTCGATGCTGGCATCGACCAACTCGTAGTCCAGCAGCCTTTGCTCCAGATTGGCGGCCTTGACACGGATCTTCACCGGATCTCCGAGGCGATAGACCTTGCTGGTGCGGCGGCCTCGGATGAGGTAGTTCTGCTCATCGAACTCGAAGAAGTCGGACTTCACGTCGCGAAGGGCGACCATACCCTCTATCATCGTCGGCTTGATCTCCACGTACATTCCCCATTCGGTCAGGCCGGAGATATTACCTTCATATTCATTGCCTATCTTGTCCTGCATAAACTCGATGAGCTTGTACTTGATGCTGTCGCGCTCAGCGTTGGCTGCGATTTGCTCGCGCTCGGAGGCGTGTTGGCACTGGGCTTCGTAATATTCCTTGTTCTGGCTCTCCGCATTGTCGAGGTAGAGGGCCAGCAGCCTGTGTACCATTGTGTCCGGGTAACGCCTGATAGGGGAGGTGAAGTGCGTGTAGAACTTGAACGCAAGGCCGTAGTGTCCAATATTCTCGGTTGTGTAAACAGCCTTTGCCATCGAGCGGAGGGCTATCATCTGGAAAGCGTCGCACTCCGGCGTGCCTTTCGCCTCCGCCAAGAGGGTGTTCAATGACTTGGCTATCTCACGTCCGTTGCCGCTCGGCCCGAACTGGAATCCGAAATTGCTGGCGAACTGTCCGAGGCTCGCGATCTTGTCGGTGTTCGGTTCGCCGTGCACACGATAGACGAACGTCTTGGCCTTCTTGTCGGCCTTGCCGTCCATCTTGCCGGAAGTCGCTATGAACTCGGCCACAGAACGGTTGGCGAGAAGCATAAACTCCTCGATCAGCCAGTTGGCTTCCTTGGTGATCTTTTCGTAAACTCTGATCGGTTTGCCAGTGGCATCGACCTCCACTTTCATCTCGGGACGTTCGAAGCTAATGGCTCCGGCCGCGAAACGACGTTTGCGCAGGATCGAGGCCAGCTTGTTGAGCGTCACGATGGCTTCCCTGACATCCTGGCCGATGGCTGGATCCGCAGGCTCCTTGCCGTCGCTCTCGATGATCTGCTGTGCTCCGTCGTAGTCGAATCGGTAGTCCGAGCAGATGGCCGTGCGGCCGAACCAACGGTTCTCGATTTTTCCGCGCGGAGTCATCTCGACCACAACCGAGAATGCCAGCTTCTCCTCGTGAGGGCGGAGTGAGCAAAGCTTGTTGCAGAGTTTCTCCGGGAGCATAGGAACGGTCCTGTCAACGAGATAGACAGATGTGCCACGCTCCTGAGCCTCCTTGTCCACGATAGTGCCCGGAAGCACATAGTGGGACACGTCGGCGATGTGGACTCCGATCTCGTAGTTGCCGTTGTCCAGTTTCTTGAACGACAGCGCGTCGTCAAAGTCCTTGGCGTCCGCAGGATCGATGGTGAATGTCAGCGTGTTGCGGAAGTCTCTGCGCTCCTTGATGTCTTGTTCCGTGATCTTGTCCGAGATTTGGTCGGCGGCGTTCTCAACCTCCGGCTCGAACCTGTAAGGCAGGGCATATTCGGCGAGGATGGCGTGCATTTCCGTGTCGTTCTCGCCCGGCATTCCGAGCACATCCACGATGTGGCCCTTAGGTGTAGGCTCGCCTTTATCCCAACCGTCGATCAGAGCAGCTACCTTCATACCTCTCTTGGCTCCTTCCGGTAGTGTCTCGAAATCTATGCTGATGTCATACGGCATATTCCTGGACTGCATCAGCACCCACGCCTGCCTTCCGACAATGTGCAGCACACCGACGAACGGCTTGTGGCTGCGCTCGACTATCTCAATGATCTCTCCCTCGCGGCGTCTGGCGGCATCCTTCCTGCCACGTCCGCCTTTCTCGGCCTCTGGGGAGGCTTCCTTTTTCTCACTTATCACCGCACATTTCACGATGTCTCCGTTTAACGCGCCACGTGTCTTGGATGCCTTGACGAACACATCGTTGTCCGGCTCGCCTTCAATGATCACGAAGACATAGCCGTCCCTTGTCATCTGTACTTTACCGGTTACCTCCTCCAGCACTCTTTTCGTCTTCTGCCTGGAACCGAATTTTCTGTCGCGGCTCTTCCTGCCGCCCTTCTCGCCACCTTGGCGATTCTTTCTTTTCTGCATTATAAATATATTATATCATACAAAGGTACGAATTTTCCCTGCAAACGATAAGCCCGAAAGGTAGATAATGATTATATTTGCAAGGAAAAGACTTGATTTTTTTGAATATTCAAGGCGGCACGGCAATAATTAAAACACAAGAATATGTCTGATATAAGAAACGACAACAGAATCGTTATGACCCTTGATGCCGGCGGCACAAATATGGTCTTCGGCGCGATGAAGGGCGGCGAGTTCTGCTGCGAACCAATCACACTTCCGTCCAATGCTGACAATCTCGACCGCTGTCTCGGCACGATGGTCAAGGGATTCACTCAGATCAAAGAGGAACTTGGAGAGGAGAAGCCTGTGGCCATCAGCTTCTGTTTTCCCGGCCCGGCCGACTATCCGGACGGGATCATCGGCGGCTATCTCCCTAACTTCCCGTCTTTCCGTGACGGAGTCGCTCTCGGACCGTTCCTTGAGGACACGTTCGGGATTCCGGTTTACATCAACAACGACGGCGACCTCTACGCCTACGGCGAGGCTCTTGGAGGCGCGCTCCCTGAGGTCAACGAAAGACTTGCAAAAGTCGGCAGTGCCAAGCGTTACCGCAACCTCATCGGCTACACGTTCGGCACAGGTCTGGGAATAGGCACGGTGATCAACGGCGAACTCAACCGTGGCGACAACTCCTGCGTGGAGACCTTCTGTCTCAAGCATCCTGATATGCCGGATATCATCGTTGAGGACGGAGCGTCGATCCGCGCTGTGAAAAGAGTTTACGGAGAATTGACCGGCAATCCGGACCACGGCCTTGAGCCTAAGGACATCGCTGAGATCTGTGAGGGAGTGCGACCTGGCGACAAGGAAGCCGCCATCAAGGCATTCGACAAGATGGGCGAAGTCGCAGGCGATGCGATGGCTACGGCTGTCACCCTTATTGATGGTCTCATTGTGATCGGTGGCGGAGTGATGAACAACCATAAGTACCTGATGCCTGGAATATTACGCACGATGCGCGGCAAGATGCACCAGCTCACTGGCGAGGAGCTCAACCGTGTTCAGATGAAGGTCTATAATCTCGATGACCCTGCCGAGTTCGAGCAGTTCGCCCGTGGCGAGGCACGTTCCTTGAAGGTCTATGGCAGCGACCGTGAGGTGATTTACGATCCACAGAAGCGTGTCGGCGTGATGCGTTCGAAAATCGGCGCCAGCAAAGCCATCTCGCTCGGAGCCTACGCCTTCGCCCTCACGGAGTTGGGCAAGAAATAGTTATTAGAAGTTGTTTTGATTTGTTTGAAATGTTCTTTGAGGTGAAAAAATCTTCATCTTCTTCCCGCTTCTTCAGTCAGATAGCACCGCTATCTTCCTTGGAAGAAGCGGTCGAACCTGAAGTTTTTCACTCTCAAATCTTCAAACAAACAAATCAAAACAGCTTCTTAAAGGAACTTAACGAATATGTACCCTCTGAAATTTGAGCCCTATCTCCGCGAGATGGTGTGGGGCGGAGAAAAGATCGCCCCGTTCAAGGGCATAAAGACAAAACAGCACAAGATCGGCGAAAGTTGGGAGATTTCAGCGGTGCCGGGTCACGTCTCGACCATAGCGAACGGCCCTCTTGCCGGCAAAAGCCTGACCGATGTGATGAATGAATATGGTCCCGAACTCGTCGGTAAGAAGGTTTTCGCCAAGACTGGCACGGAGTTCCCGCTTCTTATAAAGTTCATCGATGCCAAGAGCGACCTGTCAATCCAGGTTCATCCGAACGATGAACTCGCCGAGAGGACCTACCCAGGGATGAAAGGCAAGACCGAGATGTGGTATGTCGTGGGAGCAGACGAGGGTGCGCACCTGCTGAGCGGCCTTACCGAGTGGATCACTCCTGATGAATATGAGGAGCGTGTCAACGAACACACTATCACAGATGTTCTGGCCAGCTACAAGATCGCTCCCGGTGACGTGTTCTTCCTCCCTGCCGGTCGCATCCACGCCATCGGCGCCGGTGCCTTTGTCGCCGAGATCCAGCAGACTTCCGACCTGACCTACAGGATTTACGATTATGGTCGCTTGGGTCTTGACGGCAAGCCTCGCGAGCTCCATATCGAGCAGGCCAAGGAGGCCATCGACTACGATGTCTATCCGGACTACAGGACTGAATATACCCGTGTCAAAGACGCTGAGACTGAGCTGGTGAGCTGCAAGTATTTCACCACTTCGCTCTTTGATCTCGACAAACCTTGCGCCAAGGACCTTTCAAAATTGGATTCATTTGTCGTCGTGATGTGTGTCGCCGGAAAAGGTAGTCTTGTTGACCGTGAGAATGATGGTCAGGAGCACGTAGTGACTCTCCGTCAAGGCGAGACCGTCCTAATCCCCGCCACCTCCATCGCCATCGAGCTCCGTCCCGACTCTGCGATGACCTGCCTCACCAGCTGCATCGAGTAAGGTTACGGTGCCATTTTAGTGCGTTTGTGCTCTCGTCCGAGGTGATTTAAACCACATTATTCCTTTCTTGGAGAAATTGAGCGTAGTTTGTAAATTGTTAGTGTTATAAGCAATTGCCTTTGGTTGGGATTGACTAAAGGTAATTGCTTATTTGCTGATAATTAATGTTATTAAAATTCTTGTATTCCAAAGGATAGATGCTTGAACAGACTATGTTGTGGTCCGGCGGTTTACCAACACAGTGAGTCGTCAATCGGAGTGGTGATAGTTTCTGACATATCCCCGAGCCTGAGGGCATACTCATCAAGTTTACTTCCTTTGTCGTCAAAGGTCGTCATTCTGAATATTCCGGAATAGACGCTCCCTCCGATGTGGTGAAGGTCGCCGTCGGAGTTGAATTCGGCTTTATAACCCTCGGTGTCACTACTTTCGCTGATCAATGTCCCGTCAATGGTTATGTCGGCTATGCGTCCGGTATCTTCGGATTTCTTGTAGGTGGCGGTGAAATTAATCTTGTCGGACCAGTTGTACTGCCCGTCAGACACTTTTATTTCCCATTCACCATCACAGATGCAACCGACATTCATTCCGATCTCATCAAATACTATGGTTCCTCCTTTGTCATTGATGGAGATGTCGCTCGTGGTGAACTTCCCATACAGGGAGCCATAATAGTGCAGGTTATACGTGTTCTCATCTGTTCTTGAGACATTCTGCCTTATCTCTTTGTATTTATCAAGAATCTTGTCATCTCCTGAGGCATCGAGATATTCCTGGAAAAGTTCACAGAACTGCACGGCTTCGACGGCTTTCATCACAGTGCTGCTGAATGTTCTTCTGGCTCCGATGTCAAGTCTTTCCTGTGCTGTCGGCCAGTAGTAATCTTTCTTGCACCCGTTGAAAATCAGCGATATGAATAGAATCGCGAGAGCGTATTTTTTCATAATCATCGTTTTGTTTAAAACCTGTAACCTATGCCGCCGTGGACCAGCAGGTATTCGGTCCCGCTTCCGAGTTCGGCAAATCCGAAAACTTTCTTTCCTAACGACACTCCGAAGAAAGTGAGCTGGACCGCCGGGATTATCGTGCCGCTGAACAGAGTCAGACCGAGTCCGGCCGCCGCATAGAGCCGTACATCCTCCTTGTTCAGAAAAGTGAATTGGGCCATCTCCATAATATTCAGCCCAGGAAATACTTCAAGATGGTCAACGTACGAGTCGGCTCCTGAATATACATAGTTGTACTGGTTCATTAAAGAAACCCTTGTGTTCAGTGAGAACCATTTTTTGTAATAGTGGTTATAGGCGATGGAGAAGAGAGGGATAAAGCGTGTCTCTCCGTCTCTTTTCCCATAGATTTCATCCAAGATACCATCTGAACTCCTATAATCACAACCTGAGAAAGTCGCCCAAAAAGGCAATGGCGCAACTCCCACGCTGATTTCGTGTTTCTTGAATTGTTGGATTTCCTGTGCGGATCCGACCGACCAAAAGGCCAGCAACGCAGCCAGCGCCAGTAATGTTCTGTGAATCGTTTTCATAAAATTGGTTCATTTGCCTCCCACGTCTTCGGGAATATTCATTATCCCTAAATTGCGAAATGTTAAAATCTTGCGTCTGGAGTTTGTTTTTTCTTCGGCAAAACACCGCAGTCTGGCAACATTCTCTATTCCTGCCATACTTTGGCGGGGAACTTTGTTTTCTTTGTGCAAATCACTGCTGATTCATAATAATAGCAAAGAAAATGATATTCATAAGCAAATTCAATCTGCCTGGCAAAGGCGAAAGATATTTTGAAGGGCACGGTGTTGTCACCGCCATATTAAAAGAAAACCACAATGAATGAATCAGGAGAATATCAAAGCGTGTCAAGCGAAGCAAAGCCATTGGGCACGGTTGTCCCTAAGCGGCTCGTGGAATACACCGCCAAGGCCCTGTCGAA
>CAVBMN010000109.1:0-7275 GCA_963596515.1 bacterium | reverse complement strand
CCACGGCGGACGGGGACGGATTCCTGAAGATACGTATTCCGGATGACTTCCGGGCAGGGAAATACCGCCTTGTTCTCGGCAGAGGAGAAACCCAGTACCCTCTCGGGTCATCCGAGTTCAATGTCGTCAGCGACCTGAAGAGCCTTTACAACACAAAGATTGTGGCGCATCGTGGGTACCATTACGGAAGTGTCGCGGAAAACTCTGTGGCTTCCTTGGCCGAGGCCCAGAAACTCGGGGTTTACGGATCAGAGTTCGATGTGTATCTCACCACGGACGGTGTGCTGGTCATCTACCACAATGCGACATTCAAAGGTGACGAGGTACCAGAGGATGCGAAATACAAAGGCTGGAGACTTGACTCAAAGACTTACGATGAGATCAAGGATTACAAACTCGCCAACGGTGAGCCGCTTCCTACACTTGACGACTATCTGAACCAGGCGAAGCTTTATCCGAACGTGAAGCTGATCATCGAGATAAAGAATCACAACACGACAGCGAAGACAATGCAGGCCGCGCAGGTGTGCGTCGATGCGGTCAAGGCGAAAGGCTTGCAGGGACAGGTTGAATACATCGCATTCAGTTACGAGGTCTGCAAGAGACTCGTGGAACTCGCCCCGGAAGCGACAGTCCAGTATCTGAACGGCGACAAGGCACCGTCAGTTGTCCTCGCCGACGGCATCAAGGGCATCGACTACTCCTACAGCAAGCTCACGGACGCTTGGATCAAAGAGGCGAACAGACTCGGAATGACGGTCAATGTCTGGACGGTCAACAACGTCAGCGATATGCTCAACTTCATCGCTAAAGGTGTCACCCTCATCACAACCGACAAGCCGGTGGAGGGTATGGAACTTCTTTCAAAACCATTCGTCTCCGAAGAATAGAAAGGCGGAGACTTACTCTGAAACGCGGAGGCTCTTTCGGGTGTGAATATGCCGGGAAAGAGCCTTTTTCATCGTCCGAACAGACAAAAATTCGCCACAAATCCGATGAAATCACCACATTCACACCACAAAAACGGCACTTTTGGGATCTTCACCACTTAATTTTTGAGTGGTATCGGCATATTCATATTTTTGTCTGTGAGAATACCTTAATTACAGTAAATTTATGAAAATCATCGGTACAGGAAGCGCGCTTCCCAAAAAGGTCGTGACCAACGATATGCTTGCGGGATTTCTGGACACCAGCGATGAGTGGATCTACCCACGCACCGGCATCAAGACAAGGCACGTGATCACAGACGAGAATCTGGAGGATCTCGGAACCGAAGCCGTGCGAAATGCACTTGAGATGTCCGGACTGAAAGCAGAGGACATCGACCTCTTCATCGTCTCCAATGTCGTTTCCGAATACATCACCCCAGGAATGAGCTGCATCATCGGAGAGAAGCTCGGCCTCAAATGCCCTATGTTTGACATCAACTGCGCCTGCCCTGGATTCGTCTATGCTCTGGATATGGCAGAAACATACTACAAAGCCGGAAAAATCAGGAACGCCATCGTGGCGTGCGTCGAAGAGCCGACCAGAATGGCCAGTTGGAAAGACCGTAGCACCTGTGTCCTGTTCGGAGACGGAGCCGGTGCTGTCGTGCTGACCGAAGGCGACAATGTCAAAGGCACGAAACTTCACGCGGAACCGTCCGTGGACGAGATCTGGCAGACCAGAACGCTTGTGGACACCCCGTACATCACCAAGAAAGAGGAGAGCGTCCCGATGCAGATGAAAGGCCGCGAGGTGTTCAAGTTCGCAGTCAAGGCGTGCACCGAGGGCGTGCAAAGCCTTCTGGACGAGGTCGGGATCCAGAAAGAAGAAGTGGCATACTTTATGATTCACCAAGCCAACCAGAGGATCATCGACTCGATCATCAACTATATGGGCCAGCCGGCGGAGAAGTTCCCGGTCAACATCACCGACCACGGCAACTCATCGTCCGCTTCGTGCCCTATCCTTTTGGATGAGTGCAACAGAAAGGGGATGTTCAAAAAGGGAGATATTCTGGTCTTCAGCGCATTTGGAGCCGGTCTCCTTTCAGGAGCTGCGGTAGTTGAATGGTAATCTGAACATTAATTATTATATTTGCGAATATATGATAAAAAGTATTATATGTGACTTGCTCGGAATCGAGCGTCCTTTGTTCCAAGGAGGTATGGCTTGGATCGCTGATGCGAAACTGGCCGCGGCGGTCTCCAACGCCGGCGGATTGGGTTTGATTTCATCCATCAACTTCGGCACCGAAGCCGTAAGGGAAGAAATCCGCAAATGCAAGACCTTAACAGATAAGCCATTCGGTGTCAACATTATGCTTCAGGCTCCCAATGCCGGAGAAGTGGCGGATATGATCATCGAGGAAGGCGTAAAGATCGTGACGACCGGAGCCGGATCTCCTGCCGCCTATATGGAGAAATGGAAGGCTGCCGGTATCAAGGTGATCCCTGTCGTGGCATCCGTGGCCTACGCCCTGAAGATGCAGGAGCTCGGAGCTACGGCCGTTGTGGCGGAAGGTGCCGAGTCCGGAGGACATATCGGAGATATTCACACAATGGCACTTGTACCGCAAGTCGTTGACGCATTGGATATTCCTGTCCTTGCTGCGGGCGGGATATTCGATGGAAGAGGTGTCGCCGCGGCGTTTATGCTCGGAGCGAAAGGTGTTCAGGTAGGCACAAGGTTCCTCATCGCCGACGAGTGCCATATTCACGAGAACTACAAAGCCAGGCTGCTCGCGGCTTCCGATGTCAGCACGATGGTGACCGGAAAGTCGCTTGGAGATGCTGTCCGCGGCCTCAAGACCCCGTTCGCGAAAAAATTCTTCAAGATGGAATATGATCCTGCCGTTCCTAAGGAAGAGGTTCTGAAGTTCGGCACCGGCTCGATGCGCAAGGCCGTATTCGACGGAGATCTGGCTGGCGGAAGTTTCCTCGCCGGTGAGGTTGCGGGAATGATCAAGAAGAAGGAGACCGCCAAGGAGATCGTCGAAGACCTGATGGACGGAGCGGAGAAACTGCTTGCGGGAGCTTCAGGACTTCTGGCTTAACATAATGATTATAAAGGATAAAATATGAATAAAAGAGTAGTTATAACAGGAATGGGAGTCATCTCCCCTGTAGGAAATGACGTAAACACCTTCTGGACCAACCTGTGCGACGGTGTGTGCGGAATCGAGACGATTGACGCATTCCCGACAGACAACCTGCCGGTCAGAATCGCCGGAACAATCAAGAATTTCAAGGCTGACGAGTACGGAATGGACAAGCCTTTCATCAGAAAGCAGGATCTGTTCACGCAGTACGGTGTCGCCGCGGCCTATCAGGCTGTGAAGCAGTCCGGCCTTCTCTCACAGGGAGAGGGACAGAACATCGACCCATTCAGGCTTGGAGTATATTTCGGATCAGGAATCGGCGGATTCGCAACCCAGTACAGGGAGATCGCCAAGATGATCGAGGATCCTTCAGGTCAGTGGATCTCACCACTGTTCATACCTACGATGATCTCCAACATCGCCGCCGGCCACATCGCCATCCTGAACCACGCCAACGGCCCTTGCCTTGACATCGTCACGGCCTGCGCGACCTCTACCAACGCTATGGGAGAGGCTTTCAGAGCGATCAGGAACGGTTATGCCGACGCGATCATCACCGGAGGCTGCGAGAACGCCACAATCCCTATCGGAATCGTAGGATTCGCCAACGCCAAGGCCCTTTCCAGAGCGACAGACCCTAAATATGCCTCGCTTCCGTTCAACGCCAACCGTGCCGGATTCGTGATGGCTGATGGATCAGCCGCCCTCGTGCTTGAGGAATATGAGCACGCGAAAGCCCGTGGGGCAAACATCCTCGGCGAGATGGTCGGCTACGGCAACACCTGCGACGCTTACCACTCAACGGCTCCGAGGCCGGACGGAACAACCCAGGCGAAGTGCATCGAGCTCGCCCTTGAGGAGGCTGGATTCGACAAGGAGAAGGACAACCTGTACATCAACGCTCACGGAACCGGAACAAGGCTGAACGACGCGGCCGAGACACTTGCCTACAAGATTGCCCTCGGAGACTTCGCCTACAAGGCACACATCAGTTCCATCAAGTCTATGACAGGACATATGTTCGGAGCGGCGGGTGCGGCCGAGGCGATCGCCACTGTGCTCGCGCTGCGTGACGGAATCTGCCCTCCTACCATCAATCTGGACACTCCGGATCCAGAGTGTGACCTTGACTACACCCCAAACAAGGCGGTCAAGACAGACCTTACGCTCGGAATTTCCGACTCATTCGGCTTCGGCGGACACGATGCCTGCGTCGCCTTCAGAAAATTCGAAGGCTAACAATCCAAAGTCCAAGTGCTATGAATATAGATGAGATCAAACAGTTTATGCCTCACCGTGAGCCTATGCTTCTTATAGAGGAGGCTCACATTGATGAGAACGGTGTCGCCCACGCCCAATACAGAATCAAGGAGGACGAGTTCTTTACAAGAGGCCATTTTCCTGGAAATCCGATAGTTCCGGGTGTAATCCAGTGCGAGATTATGGCTCAGAGTTGCGCAATCCTTGTCAAGGATGAGATCCCGGGGCACATCACCCTCTACGCAGGACTGGACAAGGTACGCTTCAAGAATCCTGTCAAACCGGGAGACCTGTGCGAGGTGACGGCCACATTGGATGAGAGAAGAGGAAATCTGTTCTTCTGCTCGGCCAAACTGGAAGTCGGCGGAAAACTCTGCTGCAGAGGTACATTGAGTTTTGCCCTTGTACCTATAGAATAGATGGAATACAGACGTTTGGGAGAGGACGAGTTCCGGGATCTGGAGTCACGGATTCTTTACGAGGACAATCACATTCTTGTCTTCAACAAAAGAGCCGGTGAGATCGTCCAAGCCGACAAGACAGGTGACGAATGTCTCGCGGAAACCCTGAAAGCGTTCATAGCCCAAAGAGATGACAAGCCGAGCAAGGTGTATGTGGGAATCCCGCATCGCCTTGACCGGCCTGTCAGTGGTATAACAGTCTTCGCCAAGACCTCGAAAGCCCTTTCCAGGCTCTCCGAGATGTTCCGGTCCGGGAATATTCACAAGACCTACTGGGCACTCTGTTGCAAAGCACCGGAAGTCAGATCGGCCGAGTTGGACGACTGGCTGGTCCGCAATGAGAAGATGAACAAGAGCTTTATCGCCAGAGGGGGCGAGAAGGTCAACGGAGCCAAATTGGCCAAACTCATCTATACTCATATCGGGGACACGGAAAGATATTCATTGATTGAAGTACAGCTGCTTACAGGGCGGCATCACCAGATCCGATGCCAGCTCGCCGGCATCGGCTGCGTCATCAAAGGCGACTTGAAGTACGGTGCGCCCCGTTCAAACCCGGACGGCGGGATATCCCTGCACTCGCACGAGATCAAATTCATCCATCCTGTGCGGAAAGAAGAAATGGACATTATCGCCCCTCCACCGTCATCCTGGAAAATCGGAGACATCAAGTCATCGGTCTGAAGTCCGTTCCGACTCGGCAACGTAGTTATGAATCCACTCTGACGGTGTCTTTCCGGTGTTCACCTTGAATGCCATATTGAAAGACAGCGATGAATGGAATCCAGACATCTCCGAGACCTCGTTCACCCTCAACCTTGGATCCGCCTTGAGAAGTTCCATCGCCCGCTGGATCCTGTAATAGTTCACAAACTGTCTGAAATTTCTGCCGGACAGGATGTTGATTGTCTTTGACAAGTACAGTTTGTTGGTAAGCATAGAGTCAGCGAGAGTTGACATATCGAAATCCTGATCCAGGTATGGTTTTCTTTCTTCCATATACATTATGACACGCCTGTACAGATTGTTCATCTTAGCATCCTCCTCACTCTTGTCAATATAGGAGGTCCTGAGATTGCCTTTGATGATGTCCTTTATCCGCTTTTCCGTCGCGACTTTGATCATATAGGTTCTGCCCGTGGCCGCCCTCAGAAACAAAAGTGAGTAAAGAGCCATTGAGAGCAGGAGCGACATCAGGGCAAGGATCTCGCCCAAATGGCCGGAAGCGGAAACGGCGCACAAGAAGAGCAACAACGTACCAAGGAATCCCATCGAATAGAGAAAGCGTGAATAATCTTCCACGTTGTGCCAGACCGCCGTGTTTCTGAACATCGACCTGATTCCGGAGAATTTCCGGTAAGCCACACAAAGGAAATGCAGCAGAACGAAGAATATGACCGGTCCGACAGAACACACTATCCTTTGAGATTTGAAATCCAAAGTGCCTGGTGGTTTGAAACTGAAGAATAACAAGGCAAAGATGCCTGTGACAGTAATGATCGCCGAAGATCTCAAAGAGGGTTCCGGCTTCTCGGACGAGCAAGGGTAGGTCACAAGTATCGCCATCGCAAAAGTAAAATCCGCGGCAAGTTCCTGCATCTCAAGCGGTGGAGACAGAAGCAAATCGGACACGATCAACAGCACACCTCCGGCGCAAGACATAAGACGGATGACATACCTTGCGGTCCGGTTACCTTTACTCATTCTAAAGTCATAGATGAGAAAGAAAGACAATTCCACAATCGCGAGAATCGCCACGATGGTCGTTGTAAACATAGATGGTTAATATTAATGGGTTATGGTTCTGAACCAATATATCAAGAAAAAGCCCCCGGAACGTGGTCATTCCGGGGGTAAAAATTGATTTGGAAATATTTCTTAAGAAAATTTATTTTTTCTTTGCGACCTTTATGGAGTCAAAGCCCTGTCCGTAAACTCCGCTCACCGAAGATATCGAAAGGAAAGCGTCAGGATCCACACGTTTGATCGACTTCAACAATAGGTTCAGATCAGTCTTTCGGGTGATAACCATAAGGACTGAAGCGGGCTGCTTGGTGTACCATCCTTCTCCGTTCAAGACAGTCACTCCCCTGTGGAATTCCTTGGCGATCATATCGGCGATCTCCTCGAAATGCCTTGAGAGGATGAACAACTGGACACTCTGCTTCGAACCGGCCAGATAAAGGTCGACCACATAGCCGTTGACCGTCACGATGATCATACCATAGACGGCGATGGAGAACTTGGCGTCAAACGGTATCACCTGACCACTGGCGTCAAACGAAGGGAACAACAGTGATGATGTGATGATGAAAACATCAATTATCAAGATGATGCGTCCCGGGGAAATATTCCGGAACTTCGTGATGATCATCGCGATGATGTCCGTCCCTCCTGTGCTTCCGCCCTGCGAGATGGACATACCTATTCCCACTCCGGCCATAGAACCGCCTATTATCGAGCACA
>CAVBMN010000108.1:0-7296 GCA_963596515.1 bacterium | reverse complement strand
AAACCTTGACGGAGAAGGATTTGATAACGATATCAGCGCCAATGACCTACGAGATTTCCGACCCGATTCTTTCCCTCTGGCTGAAAAGAAGGGTGTGGAAGGTGTAAACTGGCTGAACGCCAAATGGTTCCTTCTTGGCAAACAGTAGAAGAAAATGTTGGCATCTCCCTTGTCGTCAACTACTTGGCCTCCACGACAATGACTTGTTTTTAATAATACATGCTCCACCAATCCGCTTTATATGTAGTAAACCAAGGATTGACAGTGGCCGGCTTCGGGGTAAAAGTATGTGTTCATGCACATCTGTTTTTGCGGGTTTGTAAGGGGGCCGTTTAATCTGAATGGTCACGATACCAGCAATCAATTCCGTCTGAACTTGCTCATTCCGACAACGTTTTGGCTTCAAAATGTAATCGAAAGAGGCCAACAGCCTCCATTTGACTACGTAATCGTCAGAAAATGTCGCTGACGACCGCCGTCTTACCATCTCGGGCAACGGGAAGCATTTCAAAATTCAATGGGTGGGCGTGATATGGTTTATTGTCAAATAATTTAATTGTTGTCTTGGGTAAGATTGGACTGAAGACAACGGTTTATCTGTTTGATTAATATTATGTTACGTGCCACTCGTTCAGAATCAGCGAGTGACGGGAAATGTGCTTATAATCAAATGAATATACGCTTCCCTTTGGCAGATCCTTACTAAAGAGAAATGCATAAAGTATTTGCTGTTAATAAATTATATTACACGTCACTTCATCGACCACCGGTCAAAAATCGACCGGAAAGAAAGCCAGTATTACGGCATATTAGTTATTAGAGATTTATCACTAATTAATGAGTATATTAGCCAATAAATTTGGGTTTAAGCATGACGCAATTGAAAAGCAGGCTCGCAGAAATGATTATCGACCCGCAGAACCCCTTTGCTGGAGATGTTCTGGACAGGATGAAGTATGCAGACATCCTTACATCCGTCGTTAACGCATATGGCCACTCTGGCTGTGTGTTGGCTCTCAATGGAAAATGGGGTACGGGCAAAACCACATTTGTCAATATGTGGAAAGCCCAATTGGATAATCAAGGATATAATACCATCTATTTTAATGCCTGGGAGTCAGATTGTATCGAAGACCCTATAGTCGCATTGGTTTCCGATCTACGTGTGCTAAATGCTAACGATGCGTCTTTCGTCAAAATGACTGCGAATGTCGGAAAGATAGTGGTCTCTACTCTTTTCTCCATATTCAAAGCTCTCTTGAAAAACAAAGGTGGGGTTGCTGTTGATGTCTTCAAGGATATGCTGGAAACCACAAAAGATGTTGGTCTGTCGTGCCTTGAGGAATATGCCGAGGCAAAAGCAACTATCATAGAGTTTAAGAGGAATCTTCAGAAATATATCGCCGACAATACCGAAGGTAAGCCTGTCGTATTCTTTGTTGATGAGCTTGACAGGTGCCGTCCTGATTATGCTGTTAAAGTTTTAGAGAGAATCAAGCATTTCTTTGACATCCCTGACATCGTATTTGTTCTCTCAATAAATAAAGGCCAGTTAGGACAATCAATCCAGGGCTTTTATGGAACATCTGGTTTTGACTCAGATGATTACCTTCGCCGTTTCATTGACATAGAATACGAGTTGCCAGCACCAGATGCGAAAGAATTCACTCAATACCTGTACAACGAGTATGGGTTCGATGATTTCTTGAACACGAGGAGTCGTCAGACTTATTTTGGTAGAGAAGATGAATCTGGAGAACTAATAAGGATGTCAACCAAATTAGCTAAAATCTGCCATCTTGATTTACGGACGCAAGATAGAATATTTTCAATCTGCCGACTCTCTCTTGAATCAATGACTGCTAGCAATTATCTTCTCCCGGATGTCTTGTATCTCCTTTGTTTGCTTAAGGTCAAATATAATGGGATATATGCCGGGATCGAGGCAAAGGCTTATACGGTTCAAGGTCTTATTGATGATATAGAAGAAAACGTACTCAATAATTATAAAGCTGTCACCAATATTAACATCCTTGATTATGGGATAGAATACACCATTGCGGTGCTTATAATAAACTACAATAATCCATATAGAGGCGAGATTGTAGATTCAAGTTTTATTAGGACGAAATCAGATAGTGATGATGAAAATAATTGGTCTATCACGGTCAAAAAACTAAATAAGGTAGAATTGAATAGAGCATTTAATTGGGTAACAAACTATTCGGGAGAAAAGTTCCATTTGGGACTATCATTTACAATAGACCGAATTAACCTGCTGAATCCATTGATAAGTAAAACAGAAGAATAGCAGCGGATATGTCAAAAATTAAATACCATCATGCGCTTGATTCAGTAGGAAATCTTGTTGATATTTCCTTCGTAACTGATGCGGACAGACATGTTGAATACCGTTGCCTTGGTTGTGGCGAACCTATGCGACCACGTTTAGGAAAAAAAAATGCACATCATTTTGCGCACAAGAACGATGTGGTTAACTGCAGCCCAGAGACCTACATCCACAAACTTGCCAAACAGAAGATAAAGGAATGGTTTGATTCTGGCAAACCATTCAAAATTAGTTACTATCAAGAAGTTATTTGCGCTGATGCGGCGAATTGTCCATTCTACGAGAGCAATGAGTGCCATTGTCACAGACTCAAAACTTATGATTTAAAGGATTATTACGACACTTGTTCCTTAGAAGAACCAATAGACGGCTTTATTGCTGACTTGCTACTCACATCGCAGAAAAACACGCCAATCCCTCCGGTTCTTATTGAGATTCAGGTCACTCACAAATGTGATGTGGTGAAATTGGAATCCGATCATAGGATTATAGAAATCAAGATAACCTCCGAAGAAGACATAGATAGGCTGTTGCAATCGTCAGTAATTGAAGAGACGGCAGGCGTTGACTATCATTCGGAGCAGCAACAAATGATATCATTTATTGGATTCAAGAATGACACGGTTCCAGAACATCTTGAAATGCGTCACATATCGAAATTCTACCTCTTCAAAAATGGGAAATCATACGTTACCAATATGTATGCCGACCCTTCATGCCGGGAAGCTGTAAAAAGTAACAATCCGCACGCAGTTTTTGAACTAGCGATGGACAGAGTCTTTTTGGATAACACATTGTTATATGATATAGGGTATGCAATGGCAGATCAGCTTGGCTTCAACATCAAAATCTGCCGGCAATGCAAATACTGGAAAAGCGGTTTCGAGTTTGACCTCACAGTCAACTTTTGCTGCTTATATAAAAAATTTGGCACACCGCGCAATCCTGATGGCACTGAAGCTATTATATGCCAATATTATAGGCAAGATTATAGAAGGGTGAAGGAAATCCTTGAAGTGGCCAATACAACTTCCATTATTATAGTCAAACAATAACCCATTCAAGCAACTCTTTGTCCATTCTGTATGTTATTCCCTCTGAATTGTTATATGGCCATAGGGGACGATGCCGTTGGTTTCCTGCGTTAGTCTGCTGATGTCTCTGTGGCGGAAGCAGAACTTCCGACTACTTGTCCTCCACGGATGATTTGGGGATTTCTTCATTGATCTCCTCAAGGGACATCTCAGGAAAGGCACCTGCTTCCGACAGTGCTCTGATGGCTTTTGCGAGTAGGCAATTGCTTGCAGTAACCTCACGTTCGAGGGTGACCGTTCGCCCTCGTCGGTTCACGTTACCATAAATCCATCCTCTACGTGTGGGGACGAGCCTTGTGCATGTAAAGTTCTTCCACAAGCGGTATTTAGCCTCGTTCACGCTCTTAGAGGGTTGATTGTTACTTCACGAGCGCCTTTACGGCGAAATTCCGCTCTTGGAATACGTAGCTTTTTCTGGGGAGCGAATTGGCCGGATTATAGTCTATATATTGGCGTTTATATGGCAGTTGATGGAAGATTAAGAGCAAGCTCTTTTCATGCTTCTCTCTCCAAAGAACATTTCAAACAAATCAAAACAGCGTCTTAACCTTCTGGTAATTAACAAAAACGATGATGTTCTGGTGTTGACTCTGCCCGATACCGATTTGCATTTTCCCGGATTATTTCGTATATTCGCATTGTTAGTGACAGGCGGATCTGCCTGTCCGGTTATTTTTCTTTTTTATAAATATTTTGGCAGTGGTTGTCGAGACAGAGGCGGCTGCCGATGACGGCGACTGTTTTTGTCTGACACCAAGGCCAGTAACAAAAAACAATGCTATGAGGTATCTTATCGTAGCGGCGTTCTACAAGAATGCCAATGACTGTGAGGCCCGGTATCGTGTGCCTGTCGGTGTGAGGAAGTTTCAAGATCTCAGTTTCCTGAAAACGTATGGACTGGAGGTTCATATGGAGACGAACGGCTATTTGGATTTCCGTAGAGAAGTGGGAATCAAAGAATTGGCCGGATGGATCGAGGATGGTTATGAGGAGGAGTTAAACCAGGTTCTATCGCAGTCATATTCATTTGAAAAGATTCTTGTTCAAGTTGTTGAGATGAATGAGGAATACGGCTTTGTCGGAATGAGGATCTGCGACACGAAGATCGATTTCACTGGGACCGAGGACTTGTCAAGGGTTGAGTTTACGGACACGAAGGGGAACGGCACGAGCTTTCATATTCCTTTATACAATCTGAAGAGGTATTTCAATGTGCCGACTCTGTTTGAGGTGGTTGAGAGGTTGAAGATTTTGGGTACCGGCACATATTGGAGCACAGCGGATTTCAAGGATTATTTCGAATCTGGAATTGACGAGGCTGTGTCTATTGCGTCGATAGTCTTCCGGAATAAAAGGGATCTTGACGGCAACCCTGACATACTCCATTCCCTCGGAGTAGGCATTGCGGGACAGACCAAAACTGAGAAAATCGTCGGATTCCTCCACGATGTTGTCGAAGATTCCGAAGTCACTTTCGACGATTTGGACAACTATGGTTTCTCGGCGGAAGTGATTGAGGCTCTGAGACTCCTGACACACGACAAAAAGCGGATGTCCTATGATGAATATGTCAGGGCGATCATCGCCTCAGGAAACACCACCGCCATCAATGTGAAGATCAACGATCTCCGGAACAACATCGCCCGCGCCGGAAACCGCCATAAGCGAATCCTTGAAAAACACAAGGCCGCTCTGGCCTTCATTTTGGATTCTCTTCATAAAGTCGAATAATATCCTGCTGACTAAGAAGCTGTCTCACTCCAACGTCAAGGTCAACGCTGATGACCAATAAGTTTGTCCGGTGAAAGCCTTATCGGTCGGACAAAGCTTATGATTTTCACATTCCGGTCAGATAACGATCCACCGGACGATGTCTGCGATTCGCACTGTTGGTTGGATTCCAAGCGCGCTAACGCTCAAGACGGCGGAAGGTGTCAAGGAAGGCGGGGAATGATTTGGCGATGCAGGTGGTGTCGTCAATATGGATCGGGGAGTCGGCGCACCAGGAGGCGACGGTGAGGGCCATTGCCATACGATGATCGTGGGAGGAGGTATATTCACCACCCTTCAGAAGGTGACCGCTCAGGAGGCGGCTCTCGACGGATTCACCGGTGATGGTGAGGGTGTCGCCGCTGGCGGAGGCCTCCACGCCCATCTGGGTGAGCATATTCAGAATCGCCGTGCCTCGGTCGCTTTCCTTGCTGGCCAACCTCTTGAATCCTTGAATATTACTGCGTCCGTGGCAGAAGGCTGCAAGAATCGCAACGATCGGGAAGAGGTCCGGGCAGTTGTTGAGGTCGGTGTCGAAGGCGCGGAGCGGGGCTTTCTGGGCGGTGATCAGGCCGCGGTGGTTAACATTCTCGTCCTGCGGCTCGTCGTCGATCTGCGACAGGCTGGCTCCGGCTTCCATCAGGATGTCCATAATCGAGATGTCGGCCTGAAGGGAGGTCGTGTCAAGGCCGATCAGCTTCACGTCTCCGAACAAGGCTCCGGCCACCAGGAAATTGGCGGCGGCGCTCCAGTCGCCTTCGATGTCGAAAGCGGCCGGGGAATATTTCTGCCCGCCCTTGATCTTGAATGTGATTCCGGTGCAGAGGCTCCAGTCCTGCGTCTCAAGGAAATCCTCGCCGCCTTCCATCTCGCTGCCGATCTTTATGCCGAAGCGGCGGAGCACGTCAGCGGTGATGAACATATACGGGATGCTTTTGGGGTCGTGAATATGCAGGGTCGAGTCTTCGGGGAGGAGCGGCAGGGCCATCAGCAGGCCGGAGATCAGTTGCGAGCCGCCTTTGCCGGAGACGCTGGTCTTGCCGGAAAGCAGAGGGCCTTGGACGGTGAGCGGCACGTGGACTTCGGGAGCCGGGTTGAGAGGTCTCAGGACCGTTCCGAATCCGGCCATAATCTCGGCCGCGCCTTTCAGCGGTCTGGCCGGGAGGGTGCCGATGCCATCGATTTCGATTTGCTTGCCGTTGCTGAGTGCGGCGGCGAGCGGGATCAGCAGACGGGTAAGCAGGCCGGATTCCCCGACGTTGATCTTTTCGGGAATATTCGCTGATGAGCCTATGCCTTCTATTATGAGGGTGCTTTCAGTCGCTTCGATGGTTGGTGAGCTTTGTCGAACCACAGGCTCAGCGACCGGAGATTCTTGTCCGGCGACTTTTGAGGTTGGTCGCTGAGCCTGTCGAAGCGCACCAACCTGCACGTCGTCAACGTTTTCTATCCGAACCTTGGCCCCGAGCGCCTTGGCGACCTCGATCGCAGCCTCATTGTCTCCGCAAGGGGAGTAGCCTCCAAGTCTGGATTCCCCTTCGGCGAGGGCTGCTGCGATGATGGCCCGCTGGGCGAAACTCTTTGAGGCCGGCATATTCAGGGCCTCGTCGCAATGAAGGGGTTTCCTGTCGCCATAGACGGCAGCAAGCATCTCTGAGTAACTCCATTGGCCGGGAGCCGCGGCTTCGTTCTCATTCAATGCAGCGTAGGTGAACGGACTGCCGAGCTTCAAGCATTCCAGCCGGCTGGCCTTGCCTGTCTCGCCCATCGAGAAGGCGATCAGCTGAAACGACCGTTGATTCTCTTGTGGCCGCTGCGCATGTGGCTCGACAGGCTCGGCGACCGTGTACAGCCCCAACACCCTGGCGACATCCTCTTCCGAGGCCGCCATTGCCGCGATCTTCACAATCTCCCCGCCGAACTTCCTGCACTTCTCAACAGTCTTCCGCAGTACGTCATCCGAAGGCGTTCCGGCGAAGAAATGACTGGAACGGATCATCGTGGTACCATATTCAGTGCAAGCCCTACGGAGCCTTTTGCCTATCTCCTTCGGAGCCTCTATCTCCAGATCCAGAAAAGCCG
>CAVBMN010000107.1:0-7737 GCA_963596515.1 bacterium | reverse complement strand
ATTGCTGTACTACTTTAATAATTTCCAAATTCTCCAAAATCTATTGAATATCAGCGCATTGCGCCACTACACCCTAGAATTTGGGACTGCAAAGTTAGTAAAAATTCGCGAATTTCAAACATAATTAAAGAAATATTTCAACTTTTTCGACCACGTATTCAGAAAAAGAATTTATTTATTCTCAAATATTTAGGCAAACAAACAAAAAGTTTTTCGCATCACTTTCGACACGTTCGGAAACGACTTATCTAAACGACGGACTATGGCACAGTTTTTTCTGGAAAATAGTACATTTGCAGATTGAAAAAAAAGAAATGACAAGGCTGACCTCATATATTCTTTGCCTTGCGGCCGGGATCCTGACGGTGACAACGCTCTCCGCCGGGAGCGTCGGTGATGTCCCGCCGCAACACGACGGCAAGGGTCGCTCCGGGTACCTCGGCTACCGTATCGAGCACGGAGACACAGCCTACTACGACAGCATCGACCCCGCCTGGATATTCCCCAAAGGCTACCGCGGGCGCAAGGGAGACCTTAAGAAATATTACAGACTGGTCTATAACTTCAACAAGGTGTACCCTTATGCGCTGTTGGCCAAGGATATGTCCGCCCAGGTGGACAGCCACATCGCCAAGAACAGCCTTCGCCGCCGCAAAAGGGAGAAATACATCAGCCAGATGCAGAAAGAGCTCTTCAAGGCATACGAGAAGCCGCTCAAGAATATGACAATATCCCAGGGCCGCCTATTGATAAAACTGGTGGACAGGGAAATCGGGAAGTCGTCATATTCAATAATAAAAGACTACAAAAGCGGCATTTCCGCAGGATTCTGGCAAGGGATAGCCAAGATATTCGGGAATGACCTGAAAAGCCGCTACGACCCCAAGGGAGAGGACAAGGTGACTGAATATCTTGTCGAGAAATGGCAGCGTGGCGAGTTCGACGCCCTCTATTATTCGATATTCTGGGAGATGCCCAAGCATCCGGAGGTCTCGTCGAAGCAGATAAAGTTCGAAGACTGAGGCTTCATCCAATCCTTGAGGATCAGCAGCCTGGCTCCGGTCGGAAGCCGAAGGTCCTCGCTGACGTGAAAGTGCCCGAAAATGAAATAATCCACGTGTTCCCTTGAGGAGAAATCCACGGCGAACTTGTACAACGGTTCGTCCGCCCCTCTGAAAACATAGTCAACGCTTTTGGCCACACGGCTCTTCTTCGACCATCCGGTCCCGAAACGGAACGCAAGATAAGGGTGCAGAAGACTGAACAGACTCTGAAAGAACTTGTTGCGGAATCCCCAACGCATCAGTTTGTACCATTTGTGCCCAGGTCCGAGCCCGTCCCCGTGGCCGAGACAGAATGTCTTCCCGCCGATCGTGGTGACATACGGTTGCTGGAGGATCCTTATCCCAAGCTCCTCGAAATAATGAAAGCACCAGATGTCGTGGTTCCCCTGAAAGAAATAGACCTTGACACCGGAATCCATAAGATCGAGCAAAGCCGAGAACACCCTCACATAGCCTTTCGGAACCACATCCCGGTACTCGTACCAGAAATCCCAAATGTCTCCGAGCAGATAAAGCGCCTTCGTCCGATCCTTCGGAACCGACTTCAGAAAACTGACGAAACGTGCCTCCCTGCCGACGGGATCATTCACATCCAAGCCGAGATGGACATCCGAGACAAAGTACGAAAGTGTTCTTTCCTTCATAGCGAATGAATATGCCTACGCGAATACCAGCAGAAGCAGTGAGACAACAAGGCAGTAAAGCGCGAACCAGGTCAGTTTCGCCTTCTTCACAATGGAGATCATCACCTTGCAGGCGAAAAGCCCCGAGAAGAAAGCCGCAAGAAAGCCGACGATAAGGCACAGCGGACTCAGTCCGCCTCCAAGCGCGGCTTCTCCGGTAAAGCCTTTGAGAAGATCAAGGAATTGTTCTCCGATAATTGGCACGAGCACCATAAGGAACGAGAATTGCGCCATCACGTCACGCTTCACCCCGCACAGAAGTCCGGTGGCGATCGTTGTGCCAGAGCGGGACAGCCCGGGAGCCACGGCCACGGCCTGGCTAAGTCCCACAACCGCCGCCTGCCAATAGGAGATCCCGTTGCGCGCCGAGGACACGGACGGTGTGGTGCCAGCCTTGCGGAAGGCAACCCGGCCGGAGACATCCGAAAGATACAGCAGGATCGCCGTCACGATCAGACACACGGCCACGGTAAACAGGTTATCCACGAAAAGCGCCTCGACCTGCTCCTTGAAAAGGAGTCCGACGACAGCCACGGGAATCATCGAGACTATGATTTTGAACACATAGTCCGTCTCGTCATTGTACTTGAACCTGAAAAATCCGGCCAAAAGCCTACAGATCGGCTTCCAGAACACGATAATCGTGCTCAGCACCGTAGCGAGATGCACCGTGACGGTAAAATCCAGAAACCCGTCGCCATCAACGCCGAGGAGTTCCTTCACGATCATAAGATGCCCGCTGGAACTTACCGGAAGGAATTCGGTAAACCCCTGGACCAGTCCAAGAAGAAGAGCTTGAATCCAATCCATCGCCTATTCCTCGTCTTTGCCGGGCTTCGGCCTCCTCATTATCGCGACGATCTCGATGACGATCCCGCAGATGATCACAAGCGGAGCGGCCACGAGCCTGCGAAAATCAAACATAGCCCAGTTGAACTTGTCCGGATCGACGGTGCCGCCTCCTATCATAAGGATGAAGCCGGCGACCATCACGGCAAGTCCCATAAGCAAAAGCCTCAGTCCCTTGACGGTAATGGGCATCTTGGTATTCTCTGACATATTCATCAACATTTTTAATTAGCAATACAATTCATCCTTGGAGAGGGACACCAGCCTTCCGACGACAAGCGCCGTGCTGACTGTGCATATCACCACTCCGGCCAGAATCACGACACCGATCACGATCAGAAGGAGATCCGGCCTGAACACTTCAAACAACTGCTCGAACTCGCTCTTGACAAAGAACAGTATGCCGACCAGCATCAGCGTCGCGAGCAATGCGGAGAAGAGTCCCTGAAAGACCGCCTGGACAAGGAACGGGGCGCGGATGAAAGACTTTGTCGCCCCCACAAGTCTCATCGTGTGGATTGTGAACCTGCGGGAGAACACGTTGAGTCTCACCGTGTTGTTTATCAAGACGAACGAGATGAACAGCAGCAGGACTATGAACACGCCGAGCACGGCGGAAATCTTTCCGAGATTCGTGTTCAGCTTGTCCACAAGGGACTGCTGGTAAACGACCTCGTCCACAACCGCTGACTTTCCGATCTCGTTCTTCACCACCTCAAGACTGTCCGAGGACACATAGTCCGCCCTCAGGGTAACATCGACGGAAACAGGAATCGGCGCTGTCTCGAACACGTCCAGGAAATCCTCGCCGAGAAGATCCGCCATCTCCCTTGTGCCCTGCTCGCGGGAGATGAGCTTGGTGCTCTTTATGAAAGGCATCGCGTCCAGATCCGAGACATATTCCATAACCTCGTCCTCGCCGACCTCCTGCTTCATCAGCACAGAGATCTGCATATTCTCCTTGAAATAGTCGGACACACTCCTGGCATTCGCCACAAGCAGGCCGGCCACCCCTACAAGAAGCAGCACCAGACTGATGCTGATGACAGTGGAAAGCCAGGCCCCGACGAGCCGGCGACGTATCAATTTGTTTTCACCTGACGACATTTTCGCACAATACTCCAAATTGGTTTCAAAGATAGTGAAATATCGAAATATGAAAAAAAATTCTTACCTTTGTAAGACAAGAAAATTACCAATGGGAAAACCCGTAAACAGAGTCTTATTCGTCAATTCGGAAATTATGCCGTTCCTGCCGGAGACCCCGATCGCCAGGATCGGACGTTACCTGCCACAGGGCATTCAGGAACGCAAGAAGGAAATCAGGGCATTTATGCCACGCTACGGCTGCATCAACGAACGGAAGAACCAGCTTCACGAAGTGATCAGACTTTCAGGTATGAATATCATAATCGGCGATGTGGACAGGCCTCTCATCATAAAGGTGGCCTCGATCTCGTCCGCCAGGATCCAAGTCTATTTCATCGACAACGATGACTACTTCCGCCGCAAGCAGATCACATTCGACACGGACGGCAAATTCTTCGAGGACAATGGACAGAGAGCGATATTCTTCGCCCGCGGTGTGCTTGAGACCGTGAAGAAGCTCCGCTGGGCCCCGGATGTCATCCACTGCCAAGGCTGGATCTCGCACCTCGTTCCGCTATACTTGAAAAAGGTCTATAACGGAGATCCGATATTCAGCGGAAGCAAGATCGTGACATCCCTTTACAACGAGATCGGCGGCGAGAATTTCTCCGCCTCTTTCAAGGACAACACATTGTTCGGCGGGATCAAGGCTTCGGATGTGTCCCTGTTGGACAATCCTACTGGCATAAATCTTGCGGAAACGGCCGCCTTGTATTCCGACGGTATCATATTCGGGGACAAAGACATCGACCCGGAGCTGGTCAGATTCTGTCAGGACAAGAATATACCGACCCTTCCTTTCAGCGAGGATTCGATCGCCAGCGGACGCTACATTGAGGAATACGATGAGTTTTATCAACAGTTGCAGTAAATGAGAAAGCTTCCAGCAATCATCCTCATCCTGATGGCAGGTCTTGCTTCCTGCGTAGGAGTGGATCAGAATCTCGGCGGGGATTTCATTCCTACCGATCAGAAATATGATTTCTACACAGCGGAGTTCGATCTGGACGAGATCTGGATGAAGTCTGTGGACAGCCTTACGGCCTATTCGTCCAGAAGAATCACCATCGGATCAATCCGGGACGAAACTTTCGGGCTTTTTCGCAGAGGAAGTGCGGTGACACTTGTCCCGGTGCTGGACTCTGTTGATTTCGGAAAGGATCCGGTGTTCAAGAAGTTCAAGTTCAAGACCGCGGTGGACTCCATCTCAGTCGCTGACGAGAGCCAGACCAACATACTGCAGAACGTCAACGTCTATGCCCTCACGGAACCTCTGAATTCAAAGGACTATTTCTCCAGGGCGGAAATCAAGCACGGAAGCAAAAGGATCACAAAGGGTGTACCGGTCGCCAACGGTAAGGATTCCCTCACCTTCGAGTTCACGGAGGATTTCGGAAAGCAGTACCTGAACATCAAGCAGGAGGATCTCAAGGACCTCGCGACATATTCAAAGAAATTCCCTGGAATCTACATAAGCACCGATGACCCGACCGGCAACGGGGGCAGGTTCGATATGTACGAGATGGACATTCTCAGGGTTGTGACATCCGGCTACAGTTCCTACGTGTCCAGAACCGACAACTACGCCATTCTCTATTTCAACGGAGAGTTCGACGGTGAGCGAAAGGACTCTACCCTGATGTTCTACTTCAGTCCTGTGGAGATGCAGGATCTTGACTCGCTGATCAATGTGACGAAGACACCTTCACAATATGTGTTCAACGTTGATTATCACGAGTCTGAAGGGCTTTCCGGCAAGGCGGCCGACAAGATCTACATCGAAGGCGGCAGCGGGCTGAAGCCGGTTGTCCCGGCAAGCGAGATCCAGAGACTGGTGCAGGCGGAGATCACAAAAAAAGGCGGAGATCCTGCGACTGCGTTGATCTCGAAGGCCACGATAGAGTTGCCTTTCGACTTTCCTGAGGACTACACGACAATATTCCGTTACCCGAAGGTGCTGAGTCCGACCATCAAAATCAGCACGGACACGACCGTGACGTTCGCCGGTCTGACTGACGCCAGCGCCTCGGACGAGAATCAGGGAGACATCAACCGTTCGCTGTGCAACTACGCTCCGGACATCACGCACCACGTGCAGCAGATCATAAGAAAGAAAGCGGAGGACAAGACCCTTTCCAGCTATGACATCTGGTTCCTTATAATGTGGTACGAGGAAACTACAACCACAGACTCACAGGCTCAGGAGATGGCCAATTACTATCAGCAGCTGGCATACTATTCATACGCCAATCAGCTTTACGGCGGCTATGGTTACGGCTACGGCAGCTACGGATATGGCAGTTATGGCGGCTATGGAAGCTATTACAACAACTACTATAACTACCAGATGATGGCGCAATATGCGGCCTCGTCAGCGACTACGACGACCTCCGACACGGAGTTGGACAAGGATCGGTACTACAACGCCGTTCTACGTGGTCCTAAGGCCGATGGCAAAAAGCCTAAGTTGAAAGTTACGTTCGCCATCCCGAAAGAGTATCCAGAGAACTAGGCAGCGAACCGAAAAAAACGAAAAAGGCAAATTTTGCACGTTACCAAAATTTGCCTTTTTATTTTTTCGGTCTCTGCAGCAGTGATTTCACAGCAGGAACAAAAATAAAAGTCGTGCAACCTGAAGCGACGCTACAAAGGGGTATAACGAAAAGAAGATGGCTTGCGCCATCCTCTTAATTCTTTTACGTCAAAGGATTATTACGCTTCCTCCTTGCCGGCGAGCTTTTCCTTAACCTTGTCGATTGCATCCTTAACGGTTGCGATTGTGCTTGTCTCCTCATCAGGAATCTTGATTCCGAACACTCTCTCAAACTCCATGAGAAGCTCAACTGTGTCAAGTGAATCAGCTCCGAGATCATTTGTGAAGTTGGCGCTCTCAGTCACTTCAGACTCCTCGACGCCCAGCTTGTCAACGATAATCGCTTTGACCTGCTTTACAATTTCTTCTTCAGTCATAATTGAATAAATTAAATAAGTATATTCCTACAAAAAAGTGCTATCAAAACCGCTTCCAGGCTATCCGGAAACAAATAGCGGCACAAAGTAAGTAAAAAATAGTCAATTATGCAAATTTGCGGAAACAGACTGCCGGTGGGTCAGGAAGCACGCCGGCTGAGGCTCAGCCATATTCTCAGACCATTCAGGGAATTGAGCAGGTAGAAGATGTATTTTATCAGCATCACGGCCGCATTCCCGGAACCAGCGTCGCCCATAACCGCAACAGTCCACAGCGAGATCGAGGAAATATTCACCAGAATCCAGATGTACCACTGTTCCATAAAGGCAAGGCTCATCAGTACTTGGCCCGCTATATTCAGAATCATCACCACAGCGTCCAGGAGGATCTTGGATTTGTCGAGGCTATCTATTTTCCCCGCCGCAAGTTTGGCACCGTCAACATATAATAATATAAGGTACAACGCAGCCACACCAATGAATATTCCCGTCGCCAGCCAAGCCCATTGCCTCCCGGTAAGCCGCCGGGCCTTCAGATGCGAGCCGTCCTCACCGGAACGCACCTTCGCTCCCCTTTTGTTCCATTGCCAGAAACCGATGAACTGCATCGGCAGGAAATAAAAAGCGTGCAGGGCGAAATTACCCATTATCCCGTTGTCCAGATAGACTATCGTGCCTATCAGCACATCAATGAAGCCAAAGACGAAAGTAAGGATGTTCCCGTTGGCCGACATCACTGTGTTCACAACACCCATCACGGAGCCGAAAGCCGCCAGAAGCAGCATAAACGTCTTGACACCCGGCTGCTGTAGTTTGAATATGGTCGTGACGGTCACGGCCAACACCATTCCTGCCACAAGGAATATGTTGAACGCAAGATTGAATCTGTTTGCCTTTGACGATGCGGTCATAATGAAAATTGTTTAACGGGAATATAAAAAAAAGAGGTCATCGACTTGATGACCTCTCTGGAGCGGAAAACGAGACTTGAACTCGCGACCCCGACCTTGGCAAGGTCGTGC
>CAVBMN010000106.1:0-7794 GCA_963596515.1 bacterium | reverse complement strand
CCTCGCATCGTGTTCGGCACGGAGACAGACGCTCCGGCCAAAGGCTGGGATGTCTCATCGAATACCGTACCTTTCACTGTTCGTTGTTGCGCGGATGCAACAAGGCTGATAATGGCTGCGACTGCGGCCAAAAAGCATTTTTTTAGTGCAATCATATTACGGGTCAGTTAATAACCAGTTAAACGTTTTTGCAAAAGTCCTGAAAAAAAGACTTTTTGAATAGAAGAATAGTTCCATTTGATGGAACTTACAGGTTTGTCGCTCTATTTCAACTTAACCGATGCTCCTTCATATAATCGGCCGGAAGCTGGCCGAACTGCTTCTTGAAGCATTTGGCGAAGTACGAAGGAGTGTTGAAACCGACGGCGTAGCAGACATCATTGATCCTGTCTGCCCCGTTGGAAAGCATCGACGCCGCGATGTTCAGACGCACCACCTTAATATATTCATTAGGGGTGACATTCAGTAGTCCCTTGACCTTGCGGATAAGGGTCGAGCGGCTCACGATCATAGCCTCGGCCAGTTGCTCCAGACCGAACTCCGGATCACTCAGATTGTCCATAATCGCCTTTTCCATCGACTTCAGGAACTTGGTGTCTGTGTTTGTGATGGCGAACTCGTTCGGATCCACGGCGGATTTCCCGGACAGATGAGCGTTCCGGAACGACTCTCTCTTGCCGGCGATCACCCTCAGAGAGCCCAGCAGGTAGTCAAGGCTGAACGGTTTCTCGATGTAAAGGCTGGCCCCAGCCTCCATACACTTGACCTTCACGTCAGGTGATGACAGCGCGGAAAGCATCACCACCGGGATATGCGAACTGTTCAGATCAGATGTCACTTTCGAGCATAGTTCTATCCCGCTCATTCCCTGAAGGGCTATGTCTGAAAGGATTATGTCGATATCCTTCTTTCCCAGCAATTCCAGAGCCTTCTCCGCCGAAGGAACCGTCACCGCTGAATATTCCGCACTCAACTTGCGCACAAGATAACCGGCAAGCTCAACGTTGTCCTCAACGACAAGGACAGTCAGTCTCCCGTCATTCTCCGCGGCCTTTTCAGCCTCAGTGACCGGCTCAGGTGTCTCCTCGACGACCGTCCCGACCGGCAACCTCAAAAGGAAGTCGGTATATTCCCCACCTTCAAGCGTCAGCGAGCCTCCGTGCATCTGGGCAAGGGTCCTCGCAAGCGGAAGGCCTATTCCGAAACTTTGGGAATATGGCTGCCGCTCCGCGCTGTACTGGATGAAAGGCTTGAATATCTCCTCGCGGCGCTCGGCCGGGATGACTGGCCCGTCATTGACAAACGAGACCTCCACGAAACCATCCTTTTCCGACACTTTGATGTCCACAAATGTCTCGGCGTACTTCACCGCATTGTGGATCAAGTTGTTCAGCATCTTCAGAAGGCTGGCTTCATCGGCACTGATGAAGATTTTGTCCTCAGTGTGCTCAAATGACATATTCAGATTCTTGTTCCTGGCCGTCTCCTTGAAATTGTAGTATAGGAAACCTATCTTCTCGATTATGTCAATCCGCTTGTACTCCAGTACCCATCCGTGTTCCTCGATCCTGACAAAGTCCAGAAGTTCCTTCACCAACTTGTCCAGATAGTCCGTACTGTTGCCGATCACCTCCAGATCCTTCAAGGTCTCACCCTCAAGGCCACCCGTGGCCATGATGTTGTCAAGCGGAGTCCGGATCAATGTAAGAGGAGTCTTGATCTCGTGGATGATGCTGGAGAAGAAACTCATCTTTTCGTGGAAAAGTTCCTCCTCACGCTGTCTCTTGGCCTTTTCCGAACGCTTGCGTTCCTGTTTGACCGCGGCTGTGGAGGCATACCGCACGATTCCCCAAACCAGTCCGAGCGCGAAAAGCACATATAATATGTAAGCCAAAGTACTTTTGTAGAAAACCTCCTTGACGACAATCTGTACAGCGGGATGCGAGTCGTTCCAAAGTCCGTTGCCGTCAATGCCCTTCACAAGAAGCCTGTACTTCCCGGCCGGCACATTCGAGTAATGGAAAGACTTGCCGTCCAGATGGTTCCAGTCCTTGTCATACCCCTCAAGCCTGTAGAAGCAACGGTTGCTGGCCGGAGATGAGAATCCAAGAAGAACCATAGAGAATCCGAAACTGTTCTGCCTGTGTGTCAGCACGATGCTTTCCGTCTCGTTGATGTTGGTGGAGATCGGAGAGTCTGTCCCAGGCTTCACGGCATTGCCGTCGATGAAGAAGTCGGTCAGCATCAACGGAGGAATACGGTTGTCCGTGTGGAACTTACGCGGGTTGAAGCTTATCACGCCGTTGTGCGAGGAAAAGTACATCGTGCCGTCAGAAGTCCTGATGGCGGTGTGCCCGTCCACAATCTCGTCCAGAAGTCCGTCATAGACAGTGTAATAGCGGATGTCCTCGAAGGGATATTCAAAAGAGACCAGACCTTTGCTTGTAGCGGCCCATATCCTGTCATCCTCATCCCTGATCAGGGAGAAAGCTATGCGGTTGTTCTTCAGGACGGAATCATCGAATGTCTCAAACGCATCCCGTTCCTTATCGTAACGCATGATGCCGGCGCCATACGAGCCTGCCCACAGGTTCCCGTCCTCGTCAAGATAGACGCTCATTATCTTGTTGGCCGGAAGGTGACGGTTTCCTTGCTCATCATAGTCATAATGCGCGAGAATGGCCCTGTCACCGAGACTATATTTATAGATTCCGTTGGCGTAGGAGGACACCCACAGGCTTCCGTCAAGGGATTCCGTCATTCCTGTGACGTAAACCCCTTCAAAGCCATCCACGGGTGCGAATCCGTCGGAAACAGGATCATATTCAAGCATTCCGAGGGTCGTTCCTACAAGTATCTTGTCAGAGGATGTCTTGAACAGTTTATGTATCTTATTGTCTCTCTGTCTGTTGTTTCTGAGTCCTCTGGTGTAGGTCGTGATCCTGCCGGAACGTGGGTCAAGCTTGAATATACCAGACCAGGAACCAAGCCAGACATCACCGGCGTCACAGCAAATGGAGAAGATCGACTCCGGGAGGATCGAGGAGCGGTAGCGATGGACAAGGCCGGTCGAGGTGTCAAGGTACAGAAGACCTTTCTTCTCGCTGGCGAGCCAGATCCGGCCGTTGCGGTCATCTGCCATATCCATAACATAGCATCCCTTCAGGCTTTCATTATCAGCGAGATAATACTTGTCGAAATTTCTCTGGAACTCAGCCGAGTAGTTCAGACCTGAGGAAAGCGTCCCGACCCAGAGCCCGTTGGCGCGGTCTATGAACACAGCCGTGGCGTTTTCGTCCGCAAGGGAGAACTTGTCCTCCGTGCTGCTGCCGAAACGCTCCACCGTCCCGCTGACCGAATCATAACGGAACAACCCGCCGGTGGTGGAAAGCCATATTCCTTTGTCACGGTCAAGCGCAAGGCCGGTAGGTCTGAACCCGGTACGGTTCTCGATTATCGTCCGGACAACACCTTTACGCAAATCCGCCACACACAGTCCGTTCTGCCAGGCGGCCAGATAAACCGAATTGTCGGCCGGATTGCGGACTATGGCCATTATGTCATCGCTGGATTTCCAGCCTTGCAACCTGACCGGCTCAATAGACTTCAGCGCAGCGTCAGAGTGCCAAAGATCAGAAAAATACAAGGCGAACCAGAACTCCCCGTTGCCGTCAATGTAAAAAGACCGTATGTTGGCCGGCAGCACCGTGTGACCACTCTCCGTGAACCAGTTTTTCAGTTCCGCCGTGTCAGGGTAATACGAAAACAGCCCCAGCCCGTTCACAGACATCCACACGGTTCCGTTCCGGTCGATGCTGATCTGGGTCACCTTGCTGTTGATGGTAGTACCTTTGTCGCTGACCAAGTCAAGCGGAATGAACCGATCGTTCCTGTGACTGTAGAAAGTCACCCCGTCATCGGTTCCGATCCACATATTCCCTTCAGAATCAGGGCACAGAGCGGTGATAAAGTCAGTGTTGACTCCTAATTGTTCCTTGTAGTAACACTCGAACGATGTCCCGTCAAAGCGATTGAGGCCGTCCTCCGTTGAAATCCAGATGAATCCGTTGGAGTCTTGTGAGACAGCGTTGACGTTGTTGAACGAAAGTCCGCTGTCTGAGGAAGTGAAGTGCGAGAAATACCATCTGTCATCACCGGAATATGCGGCACACTCCACAGACACGGCGAAAGGCAGCAGACATAGGAACATGCCCGCTGCCCAACCAGTCAACTTATTGATTATCTTTTCAATCATTCAATAGAGAAATAGACTCCGTCCAGCCCGCCATTGTCCAGATAGAAAGGAGCGCCGTAGGCGTTGTTGCTTATCCAAGGGGTCTCACGTTTCTCAAACTTCGTGTCGGCCGCCGCCTGGACGCTACCGTCAGCGCACTCGATCCTGATCTTGAGGTAGCCGCTCGGAACAGCGTTCTCAAAAGTGATCACCTTGTCAACCTCTATTCCGCCTCTCTTCATAGCGAATGTGCACGTCATTGAATATGTCGGATCGTTCGCCGTGATCTCCTGAGGGTCACAGATCTTCCACTCATCGCTGCCATCCTGGTACTTGATGTACCAGAACACAGGCTGCTGACGGCCGTAGATCGGGAACTTGACTCTGACCTTGGTTCCGGCGGCGAATTTCTTCACAGGCAGCGTGAACTCAAAGTTGTCGCCGGTCCAGATTCCCTTGATTCCAGGAGAAGAGATGTTCTTGCTGTTGACAGTCTCAAGCTTCTGCTTGCACTTATCGCTCGGATCCGAAACCTTGTTCCACTGGCACCACGCCTGAGGCTGCTCCGTACAAGACCAATAGCCGTCGGAAACCCACTTAGGCTGAGTGTCCTTGGTGAAATTCTGCACTCCATCGTACTTGCCCAGCTTGAACACAACCGGGAACGTGACAGGAACAATGCCATCAGCCGAACGAGATACGGTTATCTCAGCGGTCTCCCCTGCCGAGATCTTCTTTCCTATGTCAGATTTCTGGTTGTAGAACGATGTCTGCATAGTCTTTCCATTGACATCCTCGAACTCGACATCGAAGCCGCCTTCCGGAACGGTGAACGGCAGAACAACAATCGGAATGGTTGTAGAAGCCGACTTCAGTTCCAATCCGCCCTCCGGGAAGTCAAGCCTTACAGATTTGGACTTCTCTCCTGACAATGTGAACGTTCCGGTCTCCGCGTCCAATGTTCCGCTACCTGAAATCGCTCCATCAAAGGCGGCATCGTCATACGGAGTTATCATCAGTGACTTCAAAGTCGCCGGAATTCCCTCCTCGACAATGTCTGCCGGAACCTTCAGATTAAGCACTGAGAACGGTGTGTTCACATCGAACTCCACGGTCGGAAGCACCGAAACCACCTTTTTGACCGCCGTCAAAGGCAGATAACCTATCGTACCCACGGAATATTCCTGGACTGACGGTACGGCCACAGGCAAAGAATTGATGTCTGCGATGGCCGGAGCCGGATACACGGCGTAAAACTTGAAATCGTGATCTGATGAATATGCCACAACCTTGTCCGTCTCGGAAACCGCCTTCAGCAACGAGGACTGTCCGGATTGGACTGTACTCCAGGATGCGACAGACTGACCGGACATAGCCACATCGGTCTTGCCGTCACGGGCACAGAAAGCCGCGACACCGAACGTGGTCCCTTCCGGAAGTTCTGTGCCGGATGTCTTCACACTGAAATTGACATCCAATGTTTCGTAATCAAGAGTTCCATTGTTGTCCTTGTTGTCCGCACAGGAAAACGACACAACCAAGGCCCCAAGCAAAAGTAAATGCCTTCTCATATTGTCTTTGACGTTTAGTGTTATCAAATGCCGACATCGCCACATAACGGTGACGTCATTTTACAACGGCAAAGTAAACAATTATATTCCGGCACGAATGTAACAAAAATTCCAAAACATACAACAAAGTGCCGCCAGAATGCTTCCGGTGGCACTTTTGTATATTCCTTCACGCTTGCCCAAGATTATTTGTAGAGGAAGCGCTTGATACTCATCTTAGGGGTCTTCTCGAACGGCTGGTCCACGATCTCGACCTTGGTGATCTGGCTGTAGTTCGGAAGCTGCTTGTCGGAGTTGACGCGGATTCTCTCAGGAATGTCCGCGATCGCCTCCTGGTCAAGGCCGTCCTTGCGGATAGCCTCCTGATCTAGATAGACAAGAGCCACAAGCCTTGCTGAGCGGTCAACGACGACGGACTCCTGGACGTAAGGCTGGCTGTTGACAACAGCCTCTACCTCCTCCGGATAGATGTTCTGTCCGTTGGCTGAAAGGATCATCGACTTGCTGCGACCTTTGATGTAAAGGTTGCCGTCAGCGTCGAACAGGCCAAGGTCTCCGGTGCGGAGGAATCCGTCCTCTGTGAAAGCGTTGGCCGAGGCCTCCGGGTTCTTGTAATAGCCAAGGCAGATGTTGTCACCTTTAGCCTGGATCTCACCTACAATATGCTGAGGATCGTCAGAGTCAATACGCACTGTGGCGCAATCGACAGGTTTTCCGCAGGAGCCGGCGACATATTCAGCACTCCCCGCATAAGCAAGCAGAGGAGTCGCCTCGGTCATTCCGTAGCCGACGGTGTAAGGGAGACGGATCTTCTGGAACCATTTCTCGATCTCCGGGTTCACAGGCGCGCCGCCCATAATGAACTCTCCCACCTCGCCGCCGAAAGCGTTGATCAAACCTTCGCGGATCTTATTGAATATGATCCTGTTGACTCCAGGGATCTTTGTCAGGAACTTGATCATCGGCTTGTCCAGCATCGGCTTGATCTTGGACTTGAAAATCTTCTCCATCACGAGCGGAACGGTGATGAGCTGGTAAGGCTTCACCTCCTGGAAGGCCTTCATCAAGGTGCTCGGAGTCGGGGTCTTGCCCAGCCAGTAGATCGACGTGCCGTTGCAAAGCGGGTAGATGAACTCGGTCACAAGGCCGTACATGTGGGCCATAGGGAGCATCGAGATCATCCTGTTCTTGTCGGAAGTCGGACGGTGGACCTGACTGAACTCGATCGTAGCGCTGAAGTTCCTGTAGGTCAACATCACACCCTTAGGGTTTCCGGTCGAGCCGGATGTGTAGTTGATGACGGCGAGGTCGTCCCAGTTGTCGGTCGGATAGACGACATCCTCAGGGCCGAAGCCGTCAGGATACTTTTCGGCGAGAAGGTTGTCGATGTCATTCCAGATCGCCTCTATCTCAGGCTTGCGGCAGTAAAGGATCTTGAGGTTGTCCACGTCCATCACGACCTTTACCTCCGGCATCTTGGTGATGTCAAGCTTTGCCCATTTGTCGGCGTTGGTCAGAAGAGCCATGCTGTCGGAATGGTTCACGAGGTTCTCCACGCTGTCAGGGGTGAAGTCGGCGAGAATCGGCACGATGACTGCCTCATAAGTGTTCACTGCCAGATAGGCCATTCCCCAGCGGGCGCTGTTGCGTGCCCAAAGGGCGATATGTTGTCCTTTCTGGAGGCCGGCCTTGTCGAAGAAGATGTGGAATTTCTCGATCAGGGTCGCCATCTGTGAATATGTGAACGACTCTCCGCCGATGGTGTTGAGGGCGGATTTGTTCCAGTATTTTCTTGTCGCGTTCTGCAATCGGGTTAAATAGTGATCCATATTCAAAATTTCAAATTACTCGGCAAAAATAATTGAAACTCACGGAATCTTCAAAAGAATAAATATTATATTTGTGGAAATCGGTTATTTGTGGCGAAATTATGAAGAAAAAACCAATTGTAGCGCTGATCTATGACTTCGACGGGACCCTTTCTCCCGG
>CAVBMN010000105.1:0-7822 GCA_963596515.1 bacterium | reverse complement strand
GCGAAGCGACCGAAGGGGTTTCGGGGAATCCTTTCCCCGTGCCCCACCGGGGCTGTCCCGAAGTGACTGGGGGTTAAAGGAATCGAGCAAAGCTATTTATAGCTTTGCTCCGTAGGCGAGGTCGCCGGCGTCACCGAGACCTGGGACGATGTAGGAGTGGCTGGTCAGTTCCTCATCGACGGCCGCTGTCCAAAGGGTTGTGTTCTCCGGAAGGTGCTTCTGGAGGAACTCTATGGCGTAGATGCTGGCGATAGGGCATACGAAGTGCGTGTGCGCCGGTTCGCCTCCCTCATTGATGAGCTTACGGTAAGCGATCTCGATGGACGATCCGGTCGCGAGCATCGTGTCGGCGATGATCAGGGTCTTGCCGGTCAGGTCTGGACAAGTGCAGTACTCCACGTTGATGTGGAACTCGTCGCCCTTGTCATATTTCCTGAAAGCCGCGATGAAAGCGTTCTCGGCATTGTCAAAAACGTCGAGGATACCTTTGTGCAGAGGCAGGCCGGCGCGCAGGATCGTGGAAACCACAATCTTAGCGTCGCTGGTGCGAACTCTCGCCGTGGCAAGTGGAGTGATGACATCCTTCGGACTGTAGTCCAGCACCTTGCTCAACTCGTAGGCAAAGATGTGTCCCAACCTCTCAAGGTTGTAACGGAAACGAAGACTGTCTTTCTGAACTGTTTTGTCACGCATCTGCGCAACGATGTTGTTGAGGACCGAATCGGTCTCACCAAGATTGATGACTTTCATTGGTTTTTCGAAATTGATTTTTCGAAAATCAAAAGTAGGGATTTATTTCCACACCAGCAAATTTTTTGAGGCCACCCGCCTGAAATCCAGCGTAATTTATGAATATCCCGTAGTCCGCTCCGTCATATTCATAGACTTTCCGCCATTGCTACCCTGTCGTCAGCGAAACTGAAGTAACAGTCGTCGCAGATTATTATGTGGTCCAGAAGGGCGATATCGAAAGTGTTCGCCGCCTTTTTTATCCGCTCGGTTTCTGTCAGGTCGCATTGCCCGGGGCGAGGATTGCCTGACGGGTGGTTGTGGACCATTATCATCGCGCTTGCACCTTTGTCCAAAGCTTTCTTGACGACCAACTTCGGATCCACGACTGTCGCCGATGTACCGCCGAGGCTCAGCATCTCCTTGTGGATTACATAGTTGGCTCTGTTGAGGAGGATTATCCAGAATTCTTCGTGACTCAAGCCTGTGAGGAACGGACGCATCAGTCTGAACACGGCCGCCGCATCCGTCAAAGGGATCTTCCTGATTCCTGGATCCTCAAGGCAACGGCGTTTACCGAGTTCGAACGCGGCCGCTATGGCCGCATATCTGACGCTGCCGATTCCTCCGATCTCTTTCATCTGCCCGGCATCCATTCCGGCGATCATTGACAGTTTCCCTTCGTTGGCCGCCAACAGCTTGTTGGCGACCTCAAGTACATTCTCTTTTTGGGTTCCCGATCCGATGAGAATCGCAAGCAGTTCCGCATTGCTCATCGCACCGGCTCCTTTGGAGAGCATCTTCTCACGTGGCCTTTCTTCCGCGCATAAATCTTTCATCTTCATAGCTTAGTCGTTAATTGATACGTGCCGGCAAGATAGGCATACAAAACAGAAAAAAAGTTAAGAAACGTAAAAGTCTCCTAACTTTTTTCTGTTTTTTAAGAATATTTCTGTTTCTTACTTCCTTTCCAGAACTTTCCTGGCGGCCTCGACGATGTGCGGCGCATCCATACCGTAAGCGGTGAGAAGCTCGGACGGAGTTCCGCTCTGGCCAAACTCGTCACGTCCGTTGACATATTCAATCGGCTTAGGGGATGTGGCGGCGAGCACTCCGGCGATCAGTTCGCCAAGGCCTCCGGCCATATTGTGCTCCTCGGCGACAACAACGGCTCCGGTCTTGATGGCGGAAGCGATGACTGTCTTGGTGTCGAGAGGCTTGATGGTGGCGATGTCGATGACCTCGGCGCAGATTCCCTCGGCCTCAAGAGCCTCGGCGGCCTGAAGGGCCTCCCAGACCATATGTCCTGTGGCGAAGATGGTGACATCCTTACCCTCGTTCAGAACGTATGCCTTACCGATTTCGAACGGCTCGTCGGGAGTGAAGTCGGCGACCTTCGGGCGGCCGAAACGCAGATAGACAGGTCCGTCGTATTTGGCGGCGGCGATCGTCGCGTTCTTGGTCTGGGTCCAGTCGCAAGGATTGATCACAACCATTTCCGGAAGGGCGCGCATCAGGGCGATGTCCTCCATTGTCTGGTGTGTGGCTCCATCCTCGCCAAGAGTGATACCGGCGTGTGAGGAAGCGATCTTGACGTTGGTCTTGCCGTAGCAGACCTCCATTCTGATCTGGTCATAGACACGGCCTGTGACGAACTCGGCGAATGATCCCGCGAACGGAATCTTGCCGGCGAGGGCCATTCCTGAGGCCACGCCGATCATATTCGACTCGGCGATTCCACATTCGTAATATCTCTCAGGGAACTCCGCCGCGAAAGCATCCATCTTGAGTGAGCCCTTGAGATCGGCGGTCAAGGCCACGACTCTTGAGTCAGCCTTTCCGGCTTCGAGAAGGCCGGCTCCGAAACCGCTGCGGGTGTCCTTTTTGCCTTTGTCAGTATATTTTTTCATAATAATATTAATTCTCGCAAGTAGACAATTACAAGCTGAGAAATTTAATCTCACGTTCGAAGGTGATTGCCCACCAAAAATCAATTTACGTTACCCCTACCCTAAATCCCTCCCCCTCGTGGGAGGGACTTGCTTTCACCGCAAGCGGTGAAGAAATAGGACTAAAAGTCTCCCAATGTTTCCTCAAGCTGGCTCAGGGCGTTCTGGCACTGCTCCTCTGAAGGCACGCTGCCGTGCCATTTGTGGGTGCCTGCCATAAAGTCAACGCCGTGTCCCATCTCTGTCTTGAACAGGATCATCTTCGGCTTGCCGTTGCCGGCTCCTGCCTTTGCCTGCGCGAACGCCTCAAGGATCTTGTCCATATCGTGCCCGTCGGCGATGATGACTTCCCAACCGAAAGCCTTCCACTTGGCCTCAAGGTCTCCAAGACCGGCGACATCCTCGGTTGTGCCGTCGATCTGCTGGCCGTTCCAGTCGGTCATTGCGATCAGATTGTCGGCCTTGTGGTGTGCGGCGAACATCGCGGCCTCCCAGATCTGTCCCTCCTCTGTCTCGCCGTCTCCGCAGAGAACGAACACGTTGTGAGGGTCATTGTCAGCCTTCTTGGCGAGAGCCGCGCCTACGGCGACTGAAAGTCCCTGTCCGAGGGAACCCGCCGCCTGGGCCACTCCCGGGAGACCTTTCCTTATTGAAGGGTGTCCCTGAAGGCGGCTGCCGAACTTACGGAACGAGCCGAGCTCGGAAGTCGGGAAATATCCTGCCCTTGACAGGATTGAATAATACATTGGTGTCAGGTGTCCGGCCGAAAGGATGAACATGTCCTGATCCTTTCCTTCGCGAGTCCATGTCGCAGGGTTCTGATCCATGACATTGAAGTACAGGGCTGTCATGAAATCAGCGCTGCTCATGGATCCGCCCGGATGTCCGGAGTTGGCCTTGACGACCATCCTGATGATGTCCCTCCTTACTTGGGAGGCAATCTTTTTCAGATCTTCTGTTGACTGCATTTTCTATTTGATATTTTGAATTTGAAATATGCTAAATCGTTTGTGAACTACAAATATAATCCTTTTTTATGTCAAGAAGAAATTTTAACTTTGTGTGTATATGAGGTCGTTTTTGATTTGTTTGACGGGAACGGCTTAGGAACAGGGAATTAATAATCATATAATTAATGGCACACGTAGTTATTATGCCCAAACAAGGGCAATCCGTAGAGAGTTGTATTGTCACTGAATTCAAGAAAAAAGTGGGAGACAAGGTCGCTGTCGGAGATGTCCTTTTCAGTTATGAGACCGACAAGGCGTCCTTTGACGAGAATGCGAAGGTGGAAGGCACCGTCCTTGCCTGCTTCTTCAACGATAACGACGAGATCCCTTGTCTGACCAACGTGATGGTCATCGGCGAACCGGGGGAATCTTTTTCTGAATATGCTCCTTCGGGGGCTTCATCGGTCACTGAGCCTGCCGAAGTAACTAATACTCAGAGTCAATCGGACGGTGTCGCTTCGACGGGCTCAGCGACTGGAAAGGCCCCCGAAGCCGCGACACCGGGCGTTTCGGCAAGCTCAGCGACCGGATCCGTTGAGACGGCCGGCACAGTCATCGCCAATGCTCCGGTTTCTCCGAGAGCCCGCAAGCTGGCCTCAGAAAAAGGAGTTGACACCGCCCAGATCGCCGGCACCGGCCCTCACGGTAGCATAATCGAGCGTGACGTGATCGCCGCCCAGGGTGCTCCTAAGTCCGGTCTCGCCAAGGCTATGATGGCTGACGGAGGTCTTCAGGCTCCTGCGGCAGGTTCCGGAATCGGCGGAATGGTCAAGGGCTCCGACCTCAAGGTCTGGAAGCCGGCCCATACGGAGACTCTTGCCGGAGAAGGCGAGGAATTCAAGGTCGAGAAGATGTCCAATATGCGAAAGCTCATCGCCAAGTCGATGTACAATTCCCTTCAGAACACGGCTCAGCTCACCCATATGCTCGGTGCCGACGCACGTCGTGTGCAGGCTCTCCGCAAAAAGGCGAAGAAGGCCCTTGAGGAGGGAAGGATTGATGCCAATATCACGATCAACGACTTCGTCTGCTTCGCTGTCATCAAGGCTCTGAAGAAATTCCCGAAGGTCAACTCGCACTGCCTCGGAGACGCTATGAGGATATTCAATGTCGTCAATCTTGGATGTGCCGTGGACACCGAACGCGGACTGATGGTTCCTTGCGTGAAGCACGCAGAGGACTTGAATATCATAGGGTTGAGCAAGGCTCTGAAGAAGGTGGCCGAGGATTGCAAGAAGGGATCCATCAACCCCGACCTGCTTTCAGCCGAAGGAGCTTCCTTCACGGTCTCCAATCTCGGAGGCTTCGGAGTGGAGTGGTTCACACCTGTCATCAATGTGCCTCAAAGCGCGATCCTCGGAGTCGGCACGATCGTCCCTCGTCCGAAGGATCTGGGTGCAGGAGTCTATGCCTTCGTCCCTTATCTCGGCCTGTCCCTGACCTACGACCACAGGGCGCTTGACGGCGGAGAGGCCACCCGTTTCCTCAAGCAGGTGGCTGTTGAGATCGAAAATCTTGAAGTTGAATTTTAAATATTTACGAATATGTACGATTTAGCGGTAATAGGTGGCGGCCCAGGAGGTTACGTGGCCGCTGAAAGAGCCGGTGCCGCCGGCCTGAAGGTTGTTCTGTTTGAAAGGAAATCCCTTGGTGGAGTCTGCCTCAACGAGGGGTGCATCCCGACCAAAACGCTTCTTTACAGCGCGAAGGTCTATAACTATGCCCTCACCGGGGATCACTACGGAGTTTATGTCAAGGAGCCTACGTTCGACTATTCAAAGATTGTGGCCCGCAAGAACAAGGTTGTGAAGAAACTTGTCGGAGGGGTGAAGCTGGCGATGAAGTCCAACAATGTCGAGGTTGTGGCCGCCGAGGCTATAATCCAGGGACGTGACGCGGAGGGCATCAAGATCACAGCCGCCGACCAGACCTACGCAGCCCGCAACATCCTCATCTGCACAGGTTCAGAGGCCGCCGTGCCTCCGTTCCCAGGTCTTAAGGAAGCCGGCGACGTGATTGTCACCAACCGCGAGATCCTTGCGCTCAATGAGCGTCCTGCCGAACTCGTTGTCATCGGCGGCGGTGTCATCGGAATGGAGTTCGCCGCTTTCTACAGCACTCTCGGCACGAAAGTGACTGTGGTCGAGATGCTTCCGAAGATTCTCGGCCCTCTTGACGATGAGATCAGCGCCATGCTCCAGAAGATCTACGCGAAGCGTGGCGTGAACTTCTGCCTCAAGTGCAAGGTCACCGGAATCGAGGGCAACACCGTTGTCTATGAGGATCCGGAGGGCAACATCCAGAGAGTCAGCGGGGACAAGATCCTCGTCTCTGTGGGCCGCCGCGCCAACATCAGCGGCTTCGGTCTTGAGAACCTCGGCGTGGAGATGCTCCTGAATCGTGGCGGAAAGCCTTGCGGAATCAAGGTGGACAGCAAGATGCGCACGAATATTCCGGGAGTCTATGCAGCCGGAGATGTCACCGGCTTCTCGATGCTGGCCCACACCGCAAGCAGAGAGGGCGAGGTCGCGGTCAACAATATTCTTGGAAAGGAAGACCGTATGCGCTATGACGCGATTCCGGGAATCGTCTACACCAATCCTGAGGTCGCCGGAGTCGGACTCACCGAAGAGCAGGCCAAGGCTTCCGGGAAGGAATATTCAGTCGTCAAGCTCCCTATGGCCTACGCCGGCCGCTTCGTCGCCGAGAATGAGGGTGGCGAGGGAATATGCAAGATCATCGTAGGCAAGAAGTACCACGAGGTGCTTGGCGTGCATATGCTCGGCAACCCTTGCTCCGAGATCATCCACAGTGCCTGCATCGCCATCGAGTCTGAGATGACCCTTGAGCAGCTCAAAGAGGTTGTGTTCCCGCATCCGACTGTTTCCGAGATTATCAAGGAGACGGCATTCGCGTTGAAATAATAGTGTTGGCAATGTGGGTAAACCATAGCCACGTTGCGGCAAAGAATCACATAAGACAATTAATAACATACTAAATATACTAATATGCCAAAAGCGCTTTACATTGATCCGAACGAGACCCTTCGTCCTCAGGATCACGAACTTGAGCTTCCGAAGATTCCTGTGATGACGTATGACAAGACCGTCAAGGAAGAGCTTGAGGAAGGCAACTTCACAAAGGAGGACCTGCTCCGCATCTACCGCGATATGTCTTACATCCGCGAGTTCGAGACTATGCTCAATCTGGTCAAGACCACGGGTGGCTACAACGGAGTCGCTTACAATAACCCTGGACCTGCCCACCTTTCGGCCGGTCAGGAGGCCGCCGCTGTCGGTATGGCCTACTGCCTTGATACCGATGACTTCATCTTCGGCTCACACCGTTCACACGGTGAGATTCTTGCCAAGGGTCTGCGTTCCATCCAGATTCTCCCTGATGAGGAACTGAAGAAGGTGATGGAGGAGTTCTGGGACGGTGCCACCCTGAACGTGGCCAAGAAGGCTTACGAAGGGAAGGATGTCAAGGAGCTCGGAATCCGCTTCCTGCTTTATGGAGCGATGGCTGAGATATTCGCCCGCACGACAGGTTTCAACAAGGGACTCGGCGGATCGATGCACACGTTCTTCACACCTTTCGGAATATACCCGAACAACGCCATCGTTGGCGGTTCCGGCTCGATTGCCGTGGGTGCCGCCCTCTACAAGAAGGTTAACCGCAAGAAGGGCATCGTTGTCGCCAATCTCGGTGACGGAGCGATGGCCCGCGGACCTGTCCTTGAGGGTATGACATTCGCCTCGATGGATCAGTTCAACACCCTCTGGGAAGGTGATATGAAGGGCGGACTTCCTGTTCTCTTCAACGTGATGGACAACCAGTATGCGATGGGTGGCCAGACAAAGGGCGAGACAATGGGTTATGTGTTCCCTGCACGTCTCGGAGCCGGTTTCAAGGCCGATGCTATGGAGGCCGAAAGGGTGGATGGTTACAATCCTCTCGCCGTCATCGACGCTTTCAACCGCAAGAAGGCCTATCTGCTTGAGAAGAAGGGACCGGCTCTTCTGGACGTTGTCACCTACCGTTACAGCGGACACTCTCCGAGCGACCAGTCGTCTTATCGTACAAAGGAGGAGATCGAGGCTTGGGAGAAGGAAGACTGCATCTTCGCTTTCG
>CAVBMN010000104.1:0-7932 GCA_963596515.1 bacterium | reverse complement strand
TGTTACTCTTACTTTGGTTTCTCAAATATACAAAAAGATTTTTAGCCTGTATCGTTTTATCTATTTTTATTACAGATTAAGCATAATTTAAAACATCAAACTCAACTAAATTCTTTCCCCGGAACTTATTTGATAATGCAAATCTTTTGATATCTTATGGGAAGGGTAAACCTATGGAGCACAAACAGGCATATTGTTCCAGTAGATGTCTAAAATGCAGCCGTTGTGATTGTGAGGGGGGGGGTGATTGTTAGTGTGCTGAGATATCGAAACTTACAGAATCCCGGCCTCCAATTCAAGTGGGCAGAAATTCATAAGCCATTAACAATAAAGAATTTGCGAATCACGCAATTTACGAGTCACTATGGTTTTACGTATTTATGTGCTTATGTGTTTTACGTGTTTTGGACTTCAGTGCTGAACTTAAGGCAGAGAGTGGTCAAGGACTATTCCTTCACTGCGGCGGCAAGGTAATCCATACCGAATTGTTCCTGCATCAAGGCCTTTAGAGAGGGGTAGAGGGGGACATTGTATCTGGCGCAGGTCAAGAGGACGTTTGAGTGGCGGTAATAGTCTGGCTCACAAGCAACGAGGAGTTTGCCGGATTTCATAAAGAGACCCATCTCCAGGAGGGTTACCGGGGACTTGCTGGAGCCGAGGATATTCATTATTATGATTTGAGACTTTTCCAGATGGTCTAGTTCCCAGTTGACTTGATATTCCATTTCCTCTGGGGTGTTGGTGAAAGTGTCACGCCTGGGGTTGTAAAGGATGTAGCGGCCTTCATTGGAAGAAAATGTTTCAACAAGAGCCGTCTGCCAATTCTCGCTGTTTCCCATATCGATAGTGCCGGCAAGGAATATCGTGACATAATCGCCGGACTTGATTTCGTCTTCGGACGGCTCTTCCATCCTCGGTTGAATCTCAAGTGTCTCGTCACCAAGAGCTGTTGGCTGGTTGGTGGTTCGACAGCCGCAAGGAAACATTATGGCGATAGCAATCACCACCACGGCAGAGAATAAAGAACTGTGTCTCAATTTACTCATAAGTATAAACAGTCTGGAAAGACTTCACAAAGGACCTCGTCAATTACCTGCGGGTAATGTTCCATCTCAAGAAGGTGTTCCTTGGCAGCGATGTCCTCCGGGGTGTCGTCGGGACTGATAGGAGTGCGGAACTGGGCTATGATCTCGCCACCATCCACATTTGCGCTAACCCAGTGGACAGTCATTCCGGTCTCGGTCTCCCCTGCCGCCTTGACGGCCTCGTGGACGTGATGGCCAAACATCCCGATTCCTCCAAACTTCGGAAGAAGGGCGGGATGAAGGTTGATCATCCTATGGTCATATTCATTGATCAGGAAAGCCGGAATGACGAGTAGGAAACCGGCAAGCACGATGAAGTCAATTGAATATTCACGCATCAGCGACAGGACAACGTCCTCATTGTTCAACTCCGCCTTCGGCAGGACGTGTGTCGGAACGTCAAGTCTCTCAGCTTTCTCCAAGGCCGGGATTCCGGCTTTGCTGGCAACGACCAAAGCCACACGCACCTTATCGGAGCCTTTGAAGTACCTGATAATATTCTCGCAGTTCGAGCCTCCTCCCGACACGAATATCGCCAGATTTATCATATTCACTTACAATTATTTGCCATCAGAAGAAGGCATCTGACGGATGTTGATGTCGCGCTGAGGGAACGGAATCTCGATGCCGGCGGCGTTCAAAGCGTTGTAGATCCGTTCGTTGGCGGCGGCGATGTAGCCAGTGCGCTGCTCGACCAGAATATACTGCTTGACAACCAAGTCAACACTACTGTCGCCGAAGCCGCCCAACACCACCTGTATTCCGTATTTCTCCTCGACCACCTGACGGCCGAACTTGTCTGGTCTGCACAACGGAGCCAAAGCCTTGAGTATAACCTTTCTTGCATATTCCACATCTGTTCCATATGCCACTCCAATAGGGAGTCCGAGGAACTCGTAGGAATTGTTGCGGGTCAGGTTCTTGAAATTCTTGGCGAAAAGGGAGCTGTTAGGGAAAGCCATAATACTTCCGTCAACAGCTTCTATCTGAGTGCTTTGATAAGTGATGTTGTCAACTTTGCCACGCACACCGTCACACTCGATATAGTCACCCACACGAAGACGGCCGGACATCAGCTGCACGCCATAGAAGAAGTTGTTCAGGATGTCCTTCATCGCGAAACCGAGACCGGCGGCAAGACCGGCGGTGATCACGGACAGAGACTTCGTCGGGATATTCAAAAGCGAGATTGTAACTATGAAATAAGTGCCCCACGCCAAAATTCCGATCACATTGTTGGCAAGCGTCAGGTTCAGTTCGTTCTCCCGGATCATAGAAGCCCCGGTCTGCCTGAGGGTTTTGCGCAGCTTGTAAATCCGGTACAGAGCCCTCGCCACATAACAAATGTACTTGAAGACATAGAACAGACCGACAGCCAGAACCATCTTTGACACAGACAGATGCAGGTACTCGTAATTGAAGAACGGGTAGAAGAACATATCCATACATATTTCCGTCAGATCAAACACTTCTGAAGCCATATACAGACAGAACGGGATAGACAGAAGGTAAAGCACCGGTATGAACACCATCTCCACAAGGTCATACAGCCAGGTCACAAGTATGAACGATCCTTTGTCTTTGCCGACATCGTTCTGATGCTTGAGTCTGTAAGCGCGCACAAGGATGTCAACCCTTCTGTGGCGGTACTTTTTGAGCAGATCATCGCAAGCCACAATCAATTGGAGCACCGTCAGTTGGAAGATCCACCAGATATAAACCTGCAAGCCCAGCAGACTATAACCGACAATTGAAATGACAAATGTGATGGCCGTCACCACAAACGAAGCGATGGCGTAGGAATTGTCACTTTTCGGCACCTTCGGGCCGTTGCGATGGATAGAAGCCCACTGCCACAGGCCGAACACAACCAGAAGCGGCGGGAAAATCAACGCTATCAAGCTGTTAGGTATGAATATGATTCTGAACGTTATGACCAGCAGCCCCATCAGCATTATCGGCGTGTAGATCCGCATACCGTAGTTGATCTGCTTGCTGTCGTGGCGGATCAGAAGCGATGTCAGGACCGCAATCAGAAGGAGGGCGAACTCTATCAGCAGTCCGGCTGCCATAGTGAAGAAGTGCGAGGTCGAGGAAGCGTTTCTGGCAATCCCGATGACAAGCACGAACAGTATCGCAGCCCCCAACATAAAGATGGCGGCTTCCCTCTTGCGGAACCATTCCGTCCTGAAGAACTTGACCCTTCGCATCAACATCTTGACAATCAACATACTCAGAAGCGTCGCGATAGCAAGGTAAATCAGGACCATAAAGGAGAAGCCTATGACCATCGGGCCGCGCCACTCGCTCTTGACATCAGTGAAATATGCCCGGCCGTATTTGTCGTTGAAATCCTTCACCGCCCTCGACGCATAAGACTTGACGTGCGTCAGAATCTTCCAATAATTATCCTGCCCCTCAATGAATATCTTCTTCTGGACCATCTTGTAGCGTTCCTGCGCATAGTCGTATGCCTCTTTAAGCCGTTTGTTGGTCGTCTCATAATATTCATTGTCCTCTATCATATGGTCACGGATGTCCGTGAACATCTTCAAAAGCCGCGTGGAATAGAAAAGACAACTGTCTCTGGCAATCTGCGAAAGGCTGTCAAGGCTGAAAGATCCGTGGTCGTGCTCATCCTCCTCAACGAATAAACCGAAATGATTGTGGCCGGCGTGCTCCGGATCATCCGAATGGGCTTCCGTGTAGGAATCATTCGGGAGGACGTGCCCCTGCAATGTGGCCGCAAGCGAATCCAGCAAAGACGGTCCAAGGCTGTCCGGAAGCTCTATCAGCTCCGGCGGAAGGACCTTCAGCGCCGTCACCAACCTGTCGTAACGGTTAATCTCCACATTGAGGTAAGAGATGATATTGTCATACGGCATCCGGCTCTGAGTGAAATTGTGGTACTGGTCAGTGACCTGCTGCAAGGCGTAAGTAAGATCGAACGTGAAGTCCTGCTTCTGAGAATAGAGCATCAGTGACAGCTCGTTGCAGCTTTGGATAAGCTGGACAAGCTCAGCGTGCTGCTTGTCATCCTGAGACTCGAACGACATCTGGTTGCGTTCCATCTCCAGATAAGTCTTGCAAAGCTCATAGCGCAGAACCTGAAGGGTCTGCGTAAGGTTCTTCTCGTTGAAAACAGCCCAGGACGGAGCCGAGGCCATAAGAAGCATTGTGACCGCCAGAACGATCCTTTTGAATACTCTCATTTCTGTCAAAAATTGTCTGAACACAAAAATAGCAAATAAATCTTTAGGAAGCGTTAAAAAATAAGTCAATGATCTTTTGACAAGCACGGTATTTGCTATCCACAACACCGTAAATCTAACCAATGCCAAAATGAAAGTGCGTTTATATTGGCCAGTGATTCCGGCCGCATTGACTTTCTTTCTGAGCGTCACCGCTTCCGCTCAGGGGAATATTATTGACACCATTCCAAAAATAGAGGCAAAGGACACGATAGCATTCCAGCCATTGTTCAGCGAGGATTCACCGGGACTGAAAATAGTGCGTATTCAGGATAATTCTCCTGTGCGTGGGCCGAAAATGGAGATGGACCGTGACGGCAACGCCTGGAAAGTCTTCGCCGTGGACGGGTTGGATGTGCTGATGAATGTACGTTACCTGCAACACTACGGAAAATATTACCGCATAGATCTTTACGTGCAAAACAACACTGATGCCCCTGTCAGGTTCGACTTCCGTAACACCACGGTAGCCTCAAGGCTCGGGCCAGTCAAACTTTTCACCCAGAACCGTTACCTGAACCGAATCGACGGACTAAAGACAGCCAAGACCATAGGTTTAGGAATATGCACGCTCTGTGCGACGCTGTTTCTGGCGACAATTGTCCGCGGTGATCCCGATGACAGAGATTCTTTCGGAGAGGATTTGTTGAGAGACATCGGCAGCGCTGCTATTGAGGAGGCCGGCTACATAGCCACGATGATGATAGCGGACAGCGAGGCTGAGGATATGGCCAGAATCAAACGTAACAGCATCGGCTACCTCAGTGACTACACGATCGCTCCCGACAATGCCATCGAGGGGCACGCATACGCTAAATACAAACCGGGAGCGGACTCTATTGAAATCACGCTCCCGATAGGTAACAGAAAATATGTCTTCAACTGGGACACCACCTCGCTGGTGAATATCACAGAGGATATTTAGTGCTTTCGGCGCTTCGACATTAAATATTAGGAGTATCCCAAACTTTGGTCTCGCCGCAGGTAATCATGAGCGACTGTCCGCCGCAGCTCATCCTGAAGTCTCCGGCCTCAAGGCGCCACTTTCCGTCTGAGCCGACAAAGGCCAGTTCCTTGGCTGGGACAGTGAACGAAACCACCTTACTCTCCCCAGGCGCAAGCTCAACCTTGGTGAACTCACGCAGACGCTTCACATCAGGAATCAAGCTCGCCACAATGTCACTTGAATATAGCAGGACAGCCTCCTTGCCATTATGCGAGCCAGTGTTCCGTACAGTCACCTCAAACTTGAGGTCATCCCCCGAGGTAAACTCAGATCCATTCAGGCATTTGAAGTCTGAATATTCAAAAGTGGTGTAGCTGAGACCGTAGCCGAACGGCCACTGCACGTCCATAATCGCATCGTAGTTATATTCACCGGCCATAGTCTCACGGCTCTCGCTGACCTTGTAGTCATAGGTGTGGAGCGAGTTGACGTACTTTGGATAGGTGAAAGGCAGTTTTCCGCTGAAATTCTCCTCACCCGACAGCAATGCGGCAAGGGCATCGCCACCGTAGTTGCCCGGAAGCATCACGTCAATGACGGCCTTGGCCAATAGTTCGATCTCACGCAGGACTCTCGGACGGCCTTCGTTCAGAACAAGGATTATCGGCTTGCCTGTCTTTGACAGTGCTTTGACCAACTCCTTCTGATTGGCGGAAAGATTCAGGTCATCAATGTTGCCCGGAGTCTCGCAATAACTGTTCTCACCGACACAAGCGACGATCACATCCACCTTAGAGGCGGTGGCAACAGCTTTGGAGATCTGCGGAGCATATTCCTTCTGCCAGGCTCCTGAAGCCCAACGGTTCGTCTCATCGTAAACCACACCGGGCTCAAAAATGACATTTCTCTCGCCGAATTTCTGTGCGATCGCCTCATAGATTGTGTTGCAGTCTCCGGCGAACCTGTCGGCATCGCCCTGCCAGGTGTAGGACCAGCCACCGTTCAATGTTCTCATAGAGTTAGCGTTAGGACCTGTCACAAGGATCCTTTTGCCATATTCAAGAGGAAGGATATTCCCTTCGTTCTTGAGAAGCACCTCGGATTCCACGGCAGCCGCGTAGGACGCGTCCTGATACTCCTTGCATCCGAACTTGTCGTAACCGCTCACATCCCAGGTCGGATTATCGAACAGCCCGAGACGGAATTTAAGGCGGAGAACCCTGCGGACAGCGTCATCTATTCTGGACATCGGAATCAGACCGGCCTCGACAACCTCTTTCAGTTCAATGCTGCAATCAGGGTCGTTCGGCTCCATAATCATATCTATTCCGGCGTTGATGCCCATAGCAAGAGCCTCTTTTCTGTCCTTGGCGACGTGATCCCTCTCGTACAGGTTGTTGATGTCAGCCCAGTCGGTGACGATCAGACCATCCCAATTCAGTCCATCCTTCACCCAGCCGGTAAGAAGTTCCTTGTTGGCGTGCGTAGGGATTCCGTTGATCGAGGCGGAATTGACCATCAAGGTAAGCGCCCCGGCCTTCAGACAATCCTTGAACGGACGGAAGAACTTCTCTTTCAAATCGTTCTCAGCCACAATCGCCGGAGTCCTGTCCTTACCCGATACAGGAACACCGTAGGCCATAAAATGCTTCACGCTTACGGCCACGTGTTCGCCGTCAATATGATTCGGATCCTCTCCCTGAAGAGCTTTCGTCTCGGCCACAGCCATCTCGGCGTTCAAATAAGCGTCCTCACCAAAACTTTCCCACTGTCTTGGCCAGACTGGGTTGCGCCCGAGATCCATCACAGGAGAGAACACCCAAGGCACCATAGCGGCTCTGGTCTCGTAGGCCATTGCCTCCCCCATCGCACGGGCATATTCACGATTGAAGGTCGCCGCGAGGTTTATTTCCTGCGGGAAAAAGGTTCCGTCAGTCAGGTAGCTCGCGCCGTGGATCATATCAAGACCATAGATGCAAGGGATTCCGATCTCCTCCATTGACTTTTTCTGGATCTCACTCACAAGCTGGGCGGTCAGTTCTCTTGACTGGGCGACATCAGCGAATGTGTTCAGAATCGAGCCCACTTTCAGTTCTCCGATAACCTTTTGGAGTTTTTCCGGATCAATTTCCGGCTTACCTTGAACGGTGACTGTCGAAGATGTTAGCTGAATCATCTGGCCGACTTTTCCGGTCAGATCCATTCCTTTAAGAACTTTCTCGACTTTCGCCTCGATCTCGGCATCACGGCCGATGGCGGGGGAAACGGAAGATGCATCACGTTGTCCGCAGCTCTGGACAAACAGCAGCGCGGCGGCAAGGGACAATAGATTAATACTCTTTTTCATTGTATGGTATATTACTTTAACAAGCGTCAAAGATTGTTACGGATTTAACGAATATTATTGAGTGACAGTTACTTTTAAAGTGTCGATCATTTGCCTGTAGTATCTGAAAGTCGAGTCAAGGGCCGGCATATTCTCTGGTTTTATCGGCTCTGACGGAGGGGAATCCATCTTCAAAGGATTTATGGCCGTGCCGTTTTTCCAGACACGAAAATCCAGATGCGGCCCGGTCGAGAGTCCGGTAGAACCGACATAGCCGATCACATCGCCTTGACGTACCCTCGCCCCGGCCTTGATTCCGGCACC
>CAVBMN010000103.1:0-7940 GCA_963596515.1 bacterium | reverse complement strand
CATCCGGCTTGCTCATCCTGCCAAGAAACTGGCGGGCATAGGACGAAAGGCTCTCGGCGAAACGTCTCTGCCCCTCCGCGAACAAAGTGTCGAAAGCCAGAGATGACTTTCCCGAGCCTGAAATGCCGGTCACCACCACCAGTTTGTTCCTCGGGATCTCTACCGTGATGTCCTTAAGGTTGTTGACCTTAGCCCCTTTTATGATAATCTTGCCGTCCTCTGCCATAGTTTAAAATTTTCAGAACCGCAAAATTACGAATAATTGTCGGCATTTGCGGCACATTGATTCTTATTTGACCTGATGAAGCAGAGCCATATCTTTCCTGAAAAGGATCATTCCACCGGGCCGCGACAGCTGAAATCATAGAAATCCGCAAAGGCTCCATCCTCCCCCGTGGCGAACAGTCCAAGAATAATCCCGGTGAATCCCGAAGCCGTTTCACTGCTGAGGTAACGTGTGTTCATCTGCCCGAGATGGTGATAATCCTCTCCGTCAGATGACCAGAATAACACATAGACATATTCATTGCCCTCAACCTTGAGCCAAACCCTCCCTTGGGAAGCAGGAAATGACTCTATGTGCGTCAATTCTCCAAGTCTGTAACGAACATTGACCTCACTTCCTTTCAGGTAAAGGTCATAATGCGAGCCGGCATCCATAAAAATGGTGATCCCGGCCTCGGCCCCTTTGCTGATGCTAAGAGAAGTCTCCGCGCGGAAGAATATGTCCTCCTGCCGGCGACCGATGAATGTCGGCGAGATGCCCGTCTCGTCCAATCCTTCTTTGGAAGCTTTCAATCTCAAGGATTTCCCTGTCCACTGATAGTTTTCCATAAATGGATTACGAATATATACCCAGTCATATCCGCATCTGTCCTTGCTGAAATCCAGTGAGGCCGGAGCCTTGTCCACAGGGTGCAGAGGCAGGGTCGGGACATTCATATCCAAATAAAGTTCTCCGTTCCCGTTCACTGTAGGCCATTCCCCCTCCGGCCACTCAACCGGAGTCATAAACGTCTCACGACCAAGCAGATGATGATTGCCTCCTTGAGTTCTGAATCCCAGACAGGCCATCCACCAGGAACCGTCGGCAACCTGAACCAGATCACCGTGCCCAAGACCTTGGATCGGATTGCCCTGAGCGCTCATCTTGCAATGTGTAAGAATCGGATTGGCAGGATTCCCTTCATAAGGTCCGTCAATAGAACGGCTTCGGGCAATGGTCACTTTATGGGCATATTCAGTGCCTCCTTCAGCGATCAGCAGGTAAAACCATCCGTCCTTCCGGTAAAGGTGCGGCCCTTCGGGATAGCGTCCGCCGGTTCCCCGCCATATCTCTTTGACCTCACCAAGCTTCGCGCCGGTCATCGGATCGATCTCGCAAAGAACTATGCTGTTATCCGTAGTGCCTGTGTACCAACATTTTCCGTCATAGAAAAACAGTGACGGATCAATGCCACCTATCTCCACATAGACGGGATCCGACCATTCCCCTGCCGGATTGTCAGTGTGGACGATCAGATTCCCTCCGTGGCTGGTGTTTGTCGTGATCATATAAAAAATGCCGTCATTGTACCGGATTGTCGGCGCATAGATTCCTCCCCACGACAGAGCTCCGGTCAAATCGATCTGCGAGCGGCGGTCAAGAACGTTACCGATCTGCTTCCAGTTCACAAGATCCTTGCTGTGGAATATCGGGACTCCAGGAAAATACTGGAACGAGCTGTTCACAAGATAATAGTCATCACCGACAGCGCAGACACTAGGATCAGGATGAAATCCTTTGATCACAGGATTATCATATCCATACGCCAGCGCCGGACAAAACGAAAAAGCGGATACCAGAATCAGCGTCAATCGGAAAAATCGCATATTCATAAATCTTACCATACGGAAACGGTTTTTATATTCAATTAATAATCACAAAGATAGGAATATGGCCGCATAAAAACAATGTCAGAGGCAACCTTTCTTTCCGCGCAAGGTTGCAGAATTGCGGGAAATTGAATAAATTTGCGGACGGAATTGAGGTATGGTGTAATGGTAGCACTACAGATTTTGGTTCTGCCAGTTCAGGTTCGAGTCCTGATATCTCAACGGGGAAGGAGAAACATTACGTTTCTCCTTTTTTGGTAAACTGGCTGAGGCGTTTTGCAGAACACGCTAATGTTCAACCAATTACAGATTCCCGCCGGTCATTATCAGAGGGCAGAATCTCATAACAAGCTTACTTGCAACAACTTATCAATCACACAATGAAAGGGGTACACATTTTTTTAGCCGACGGCTTCGAGGAGATCGAGGCTCTCGCCACTTTGGATGTCCTTCGCAGAGGAGGAATCGATGTCAAAACAGTCTCCATCACGGATAACGGAGTTGTGACCGGCGCGCACGGGGTGCAGGTCACGGCGGACTTGACCTGGAAGGTGTTCGAGGCTTCAGTTCTGTACGAAGAAACTGACTGTAACGATGTTATGATCTTTCCCGGTGGGATGCCAGGCACAAAGCACCTTGCGGAAAAGCAGGAACTGATGAATATGATGAAGCGGCATTACGCTGACGGAGGGACCGTAGCGGCGATCTGCGCGGCTCCAGGTCTTGTCGTCTCGCAGCTTCCGACGTTGGAGGGTAAGAAATTCACCTGCTACGATGGCTTTGATGCGGCTCCTGCGGCGAAAGGTGGTGAATATGTCAGGGCTCCATTCGTGACAGACGGCAATCTGATCACCGGCCGTGGCCCCGGATGCGCCGTGGATTTCGCCCTTGCGATTGTCGCAAAGCTCAAAGGTTCTGCCCTTGCGGCGGAAGTCCGCGCGGCGATGATGATATAGAAGCCGCTCCCACGACAGGGCTTACCGACGGATAATGACTCGCTCGATTCTTCGCGGAACCGAGGTCATTATCTCGTATGGAATGGTGTCCAGAATGCGGGCAAGCTCACTTACCGTCGGATCCTCTCCGAATATGGTCACCGTGTCCCCTACTTCCGCTGGCACTCCGGTAACGTCAAGCATACACATATCCATACAGATGTTTCCGATAGTCGGAACACGATGACCATTCAGTGAGAAACTGGCGTGCCCGCATCCCAGATGCCTGTCGATGCCATCAGCGTAGCCTACCGGTATGGTGGCGATGCGTGTTCCGCTCGGAGCGATGACACCGTGCTGTCCATAACCGATAGCCCCGTCTCCCGGCTTCAGATCCTTTATCTGAAGGATCTTGACCTTTAATGAAGCGACTGGTCTCAGATGAACCTCAGGCAGAGCGCTGATTCCATATATTCCCACGCCAAGGCGAGCCATATCGTACTGATACTGAGGGAATCTTTCTATTCCCGCCGAATTCAGGATATGCCACATCGGATGATAGCCAAGCGCTTCGTCAATTTTGGCGGCGTTGTCTCCGAACATAGAGATCTGCCCTGATGTGAACTGATCCATAGCCGGATCCTCGGCGACCGCAAGATGTGAATATACCGACTTTACTCTAATCTCGTTATGAGTCCTGAGATATTCAGTCAATTCTTCGAGTTCGGAGGTCATAAAGCCAAGACGGTGCATTCCCGTGTCCAATTTGATATGAACCGGAAAGTTCTCTATACCACGGTTTTGCAGGGTTGTCACGAGGGCTTGCAATGTGTACAGGTTCGGGATTCCCGGCTCAAGATGATTGTCTATGATCTCGTCAAAATAATCAGTGCCAGCGGTCAGCACAAGAATCGGCAGACTGATACCGGCCTGACGCAGCTCAATCCCTTCGACAGGAAGGGCGACTGCCAGATAGTCAGCCCCGGCGTTCTGCATCATCAGAGCGAACTCCACGGCCCCGTGACCGTAGGCATTGGCCTTTACAAGCACCAGAAGCCTCGTCTCACGCTTAAGTTTCGAACGAAAGTACCGGTAATTGCCAAGACAATTCTGGAGATTCAACTCCAGTCTTGAAAAATCTGTTACGCCATTTGACATATTCAGCATCGAAAATCTGACAAAATTACTGTTTTTTCGTCAAAGTTTCCGTCAAAATCTCTATATTTAAATTCTGGCCTGTTACTTGATGAAAGGTGGCCCGGTGGGCAATCACCGACCGATTATGTATTTTACCGCACGTAATTGCCTGCTTGCGAAAGTTGAATTTAACAAGGAAAACATTATGAGCACCGGTTTAATCTGGATAATAATGATTGTCGTGATGATCCTCAGCCAGATCGTCCAAAGTATGCTTCAGAGCAGATTTGAAAAATATTCACGTGTCCCGACCAACAGCGGGATGACCGGAGCGGATGTCGCGCGGAAGATGTTGGCGGACCACGGGATCACCGATGTCAAGGTCACTTGCATTCCTGGCCGTCTGACCGACCACTACAATCCGCAGACAAAGACCGTGAATCTCAGCGAGGCTGTCTATAACCAGAGCAGTGTGGCCGCCGCGGCCGTCGCGGCTCACGAATGCGGGCACGTTGTTCAGCACGCGAAAGGTTATCTTCCGCTGAAGTTACGCACAGCCCTTGTGCCGGTCGTAAGTTTCTCAAGCAGGATCGTGCAGTGGGTTCTATTGGCGGGAGTCATTATGGTTTCGATGTTCCACAGCTATCCGGTTCTGATCGCCGGTGTGGTTCTCTTCGCATTGACAACACTGTTCAGTTTCGTAACCCTCCCTGTCGAGATCAACGCCAGCCACAGGGCCGTCAATTGGCTTGAGAACGCCGGAATCACGAACTACGAGACCCGCCCGATGGCCATCGACGCTCTCAAATGGGCCGCCTACACCTACGTCATCGCCGCCGTCGGCTCCCTCGCCACCCTCCTCTACTACCTCTCCTTCCTCAACGACCGTAGGTAAATGAATCTGAAAGGGATAATCTTGTGAATATGACAGCCGATGCGGTTTCAGACAACCACATCGGTTGTTTTTATTATCATCTTATCTTATCCGCATAACGAAATGACTAAAAGTACTACCAAAGAGAGACGCGTGGATGGATTGGGCAACGATTATAGGCAAAAGTGTCGCTCCAGATGGACAAGTGGAGAGGTGCGATGTCGGATTTATCCGATGTTGTTCGTCAGAACCTCAGGAGCGGGGAGCGACAAGGCGGCTTCTGCCGACCGGCCGGAAGGCCATTTATCCCCCTGAAAGGGGGTGCAGGGGGTTGAGAGGTCGGATTTATCCGACGCTGTTCGTCAGAACAGCGTCGGATGGCTGTCGTCAAGCTGGGCGAGGATGCGTTCCATAGCGGCTTCACGGAAGATGGTCGAGCGCTCTTTGATACCGAAACGGTCACAGTACTCTTTCACAGCGGCCAATTCCTTATCGTTCAAGTAGATGACCTGACGATGGATGCGCCGGAGAGAAGCCTTGCGCATTTTCAGATATTCCGGATCCGGAACAGAAGAACTTTGCTTTTTCCTTGCCAAAACTGTCTTTCTTTAGACAAAACACAAACCGGAGAAGAAGCGGCTTCCCACATCGGAAGAAACACCGACAACTTTTCCGGTTGCAAAAATAAGCATTTTTAATGAATTAGCCTACGGGCAACGTTTTAGATCCGTCCTGACTGTGAATCTCATCACGGGATCACGGTAGCGGATCTTTACAGTACCGACATTGGCAACATCAACATCAGTGTCAAGGGCAGCGGACCAGATATGAGGAGACTTCTTCTCACGCATCGGAATATATTCCGGATTGCGTTCCTTGCCGATCTTCCTTGGAATCGACTTATTCCTCTCAATCACGGCTAAAGCCTCCGGAGCCGTCCGTGCTACGCGATCTGCCTCAATCCAACCTTTACGGCCAGGAATCTTCACCAGAACCTTCCCGTCTGGAGCGCCACCATAGACATTGACAATCAAGTCCGAGCCATCCTTGACCCACGCCGAGGCGACATCATCCCTAAGCACTGTCTTACAGGTCAACGAATATTTTCCGTTCCTCTTGAAATCAGCCACGTAGTAACATCTCGGAGCGCCACAGACCATCGTCGCGTCCGGGTAACCGGTCTCGTCCTTGAAACCAAGCCAGAATGTTCCGCACGTCGCGCCCACCTGAACCTCAGGCACGTTCACCACATCGTCACCTTCAAGATTTACCGGGAAGAACTTTCTTTCGACCTTGTGCGTGTGCCCGCTCATCAGGAGAAGGTTCGGATGAGAGGACAGTATGGAGGACAGAGAATCCTTGGCGGTGAACTGCGTCAAAGGAATATGCGCGGAAAGCACCGCGAGCATATTCTTAGGTGTGGCACGCAGGACAGAATCCAGCCAGACTTTCTGCGAGTCCCGGAAGCCGCCTTCATATTCCTTGCCCCCGAGCCGCACATCATTCATCAGGATGAAGCGGATACCGCCCTTGACAAAGGTGGTATCCTCGTAGCCAAAGACCTTGCGGTAGGTGCTGATATCCCGAGGACGCTTCCGGCCGTCTATCACTGGATAGACATCCCGATCGTGGTTGCCAGGCACGCTGAACCAAGGGCAAGGCAAGGAATCAAGACTGGCCTTGGTCGGTTCCAGAAGCTCGACCTGATTGTTCACAAAGTCTCCAAGAACTATCACCAAATCAAGATCTTTCCTTTCGCGAAGTTCCTTGTAGATGGTTTTACGGCAATATTCAAGCTGCCTCAGCCCGTCCGCTTGCGGATCCCCCACGAAAGCGACTCTCAAGGGACGTGAATATGTCGATGGCGCCGCCCCGAGGAACAGCGCCACCATCAAAATCGTACAGAGACTATCTGTAAATGAACACTTTTTCGGCATTGTTGGCATCAGTGAAAGCTATGTAACCTACTCCGGAAGCGGCAAAAGCGATGCAAGGACTTGAAAGAGCCTCCGTAGCGACCACGACAGGCTCCGCCCACTGTTTGGTGTCAGAGTCGAACCAAGTCAGTCTGAGGGTTGTGTTCTTATAGTCATAGTACAGCATATACGGAGTTCCGTCAGGTGCCACAGCGATTTTCGCCACATCGTGGTTGTCTCCGTTGACAAACGGATAATATCCCCCGCTGACAATCGACCACGAAGCGGCATCTGGAGAATACTTCTCAACAATGACACGATACTCACCGGTAGTCTGGGCATCGTCAACAGTAAGAAGGTAAACCGTGCCATCCTCTGTGGCTGCGATGTCATAGACATAGTTGCCGGTCTGTGTGGCACCTTCCCTGGCGAAATTCGTACGCAGCGCAGTCCAAGAGCCGTCAGTGAACTTAAGGACATCGTGAGGATAAGGTTTACCTCTCCTTATGACAAAAGCGTATGCGGCGGTTCCGGCCTTGCAGGCCTTCACGGCAGCCATAGACGTTATGTCCAAAACGGTATTGCTGTTCCAAGAACCGTTGAACAACGACGCAACAAGATCATTTCTCTTGAAGGGAGCCGCATTGGCGTTACACTTCTGGAGAAGGACAAGATTATTGTCGGACACAGCCGCAAGGCTAAGATTCTGAGCCACAAAGCTGTTGGCCGCACCGGAACCGACCACAGACCATACGCTGCCTGAGTACTTCATCACATTGGCGCTCTTAGGGCTTGCCTCGTCATCGGCGTAGGCCACATAAAGGCCACCCTTGGAATCAACATCAAAATCGAAGTGTGAGGAAGCCACCTTATTACTGAACCCGGCGCTTCCGACAACATCCCAAGCACCTTCCACGAAATTGACAACGGTAAGTTTGTCAGCGGTGGACGATTCGGAGCCTGTCACACTCTTTTCCTTGAAAGCAAGGTACGGAGCCTTGTCGTCAGGATTGACACGCAGAACCGCATCAGAGACAGGAAGTGACGAATATGTCACAAGCGGCTCCAATTTACCGTTCACACTCGTAATCGATACGGAATAGAGCGCACTCTTGCTGCCATCGCTGTTGGTGACAATGTAGTCAACCGGATTCGTGAAGTCATTGGCGGTCTCACCGCTCACCTGAACGGCATCACCGACTT
>CAVBMN010000102.1:0-7941 GCA_963596515.1 bacterium | reverse complement strand
GCTTCTCGGCGGTCACGTTAACATCACCAGGATGCTTCTCCTTGAATGTCTTGCCATCAGCCTGATACTCATAGGCATCCACCAGCGCCTGTGTAGGGCAGTTGCCGGAGTTGCCGTTCTCAACTCCCACAGGATAATTGTACTGTTCGAATGAGTTGCTTGCCTGCGTGCCAAGAACGAATATGAATTCAGGGTTGGTGAATGTATCGTGCCCCCACAGACCGGCGTACGCACTGAGTTTGTAGCCCCAACGCTGGGCGTTGTCTATGATCACCTTGGCAGCGACGGCGGCTTCCTTCCAAAGTTCCTTGTCATTGTCCTTATTGAACAACGGTGAAGCCTGATAAAGGAGCGCGCGTGCCTTCAACGCAAGGGCGGCGCCACGGGTGGCACGGCCGATTTCCTGACCAGGAATATCATTGTACGACACCGGCAAATATTCAGCCACGGCATCCAACTCATTGACAATAAACTTGAATACATCCTTGGCAGGAGTGCGCTCCACGCTGTTGGCCTGTTCGTTGGTGAGGGTTGTGGTCACCAGCGGCACGTCACCGTAGGCGCGTACCAACTCGAAATAGAAATAGGCGCGGAGGAAACGCAGTTCGTATGGGAATATCTCAAACTGCTGCACCATCGTCTGATAGTCAGGGTCATATTCATAATCCGACAGGTCTATCTTTTGGATCCGCTCCAGATACATATGCACCTGGGTGATGGCGCGGTAGGATCTGTCCCACGTGGTAGAGAAAGGATTCGAAGGAGTCCAGCCTCCGTTGAAATAATTATGAATAGGAGAGAATGACAGCGCGAACTCCGACTCGTCTGTGGCACTGGCTATCAATGCCCCGTTACCATAGGAATTGTCCTTGAATTCGCTCGGCATCTGCGCATAGACATCATAGACAAGAGCCTTGACTCCATTGATGGGACTGTTGTATGTCCAATCCTCGTCGCGGTTCGACGCCTCGTTGTAATTCAGGTCGGCGCAACTTGCAAAGACAGCCGCAGCCATACCTAAAAGAGCATATTTTATCTTGTACATAAATATATCTTTGATTAGAAAGTTAACGTGACACCTATATTGACACCTTTGAACATTGGATATGCTGTCGAAAGCACCTCGGCATCCATAGCCTCGACATTGTCAAAGGACAGAAGGTTCTCGCCCTGAACGAATATCTTGGCGGCAGCGATGGAGAGTTTCGAGAGCGCCCTCGCCGGAATCTTATAGTAAACCTCGGCGTTACGCATCTTCAAGAAGTGGACAGGTTTGTACCAGATGTCGCTTGCCTGGCTGTTGTTGCTGTTGTTCTGAGTTGTCAGGCGAGGGTAGAGAGCATCGTCGCCAGCAATATCCCAGCAGTTGTTGTAGTAGTCCACCGAAAGGTTGCCGTTATTGGACATTCCACCCCATATCGCTGACGGAAGGTACTTCATATAGTTGCCTGTTCCCTGGAACCAGGCGTTCAGACCGAAGCCTTTATACTCGACACCGATATTGAAGCCGTAGTTCAACTCTGGGATGTCAGTGGCGCCATTGAGGCTGGTGACATCGAACTGATTGATGACATTGTCGCCGTTAAGATCCTGATATTTGAGGTCACCAGGACTTACGGTGGAGAACTCCTGACGGTTGCTGGTATTGATGTCAGCCTGATCCTTAAAGAAGCCTGCCGATTTGAGTCCCCACGCCTCGTTCACACGGTGGCCGACAGGGTCGCTCAAAGGATAAGTCGGTGTGCCGATGTACCTGACGACCTCATTGCGGGCCCACGACAGGTTTGCGCCCAGATTCAGCTTGAGACCGGAAGCGATTTCCTTCACATACTTGGCTCCAATCTCGAAACCGTAGCTTTTGACTTTACCGACATCATTGTAAGATGACTGTATGCCGACTACAGACGAATTCTCATAACTTGCGGAGAGCATAATATGACTGCGAAGCTGGTAGAATGCATCAACTGAAATGTCAAGTGCGTCAGCCAGACGAAGGTCTGTTCCAAAGTTGAAGCTCGTGGATGTCTCCTGCGAGAAATCAGTGGTCGGGAAAGAGCCAAGAGAAGCACCCCACGTGGCTCCATAGTTATTGCCGATGATCACATAACCGTGTGACACATCCCACGTAGGAAGCCACATACCATAGGTTGGCATATAGTCGGTATGCTGAATACCAGCCGACGCACGCAGCTTGCCGTAATTGAACAGACCATTGTCGTTGTCCGCATAGATCCAGCCGAGCGACAAGACCGGCGAGAACGCCCACTTGGAAGGATAGGTACGGCTGGAGCCGTTGCCCGCAAGCACGAGATCGGCGACATAACGGTTACGGAAATCGTAGTGGAACGCTCCCATGATGTTCTGACGATAGAAGGTGTTTCCACGCCCGTCAGCGCTCACACCACTGTTGTCGTAAACAAGGCTGGCGTTGAAGTGGTCGTCACCGAAGAAGGAGCGCTTGTAGTTGAGTCCCATGCTGGCCTTCGCTTTCCACCATTGGCTTGCGTTCCAGTTACTGAAAGTGAGGTCAGTCTCTTTGTTGCCGAATATATTCAAGGACACATCATCCTTGTCGCCGATGGTACCGTTGTAACGCTCGTAGCCATATTGATGCGCCTTGTGGGAGTTTTCAGCGTAGATCGCCGAATTGGCATAACCGGCACTGACAAACATACTCAGGCCATCAAGCAGAAAATCAAGCTTCTGCGACAACTTGGCATCCACCCACAACTGACGCTGATGGGTCTTGTAGAAGCCCGACTCCTGAATCTTGGCGACGGGGTTGGCATCACCGTAGGCCTCATTGCCGCCCCAGACTCCGGTCGTGGTCTTGTAAGGGAAGGCACTTGCCGGAATATTGTAGATTGCGGCCGTGGCATCATCGGCACCTATGTCGGAAGGACGTTTGGTCTCCTGGAATATGCCGAAGAGGTTCACCGACATAAGGGTAGTGTTGGTGAGATTGAAATCCAGATTGGTACGGATATTGGCCTTCGACTGACGCAACTGCGAATTGTAGTCAGCTTGCTTGGTATCCCTGAAAGCGCCGCGGGCATCTGTATAATCGATGTTGGTATAGTATTTTACCTTGTCCGTGCCTCCGTACACCGAGACGTATGCGTGATCTTCATCAGCGCTGTTCTTAAAAACGCGGTCGCGCCAATCCACATTCGGATAGAAGAATTGGTCAGAGCCGTCCTTGAAAAGGTTAAGTTCCTGCTCGGTGTACGCTGAGGAAAGTCCATCGCTACGACGAGCGTGATTGAACGATTTGGCATACACGTAACCGTCCACCATCTCAGCAAACTCAGGGTTGAACTGGAACTTATGGCTGTAGTTCACCTTGACGTGTGTCTTGCCTTCGACGCCGCGTTTTGTCCTCACCAGAATAGCGCCATTGATACCCTCATAACCCAGAAGCGCCGTGGCGGCCGCGTCCTTGAGGACGGTGACACTCTCCACTTCCTCCACACTGAGCCGGTCGATCGGGCGCTCATAGCCATCGACGAGGATGAGAATGCCTTTGTCGTTAAGCGTGTGATAGCCACGAATATTAAATGAAGCGCCTTTGTTCTCATCGCCCGAGAAGCCGCCCTGCGACAAAGCGGTAAGACCCGGAAGACCTCCATATAGAGCCTGGGCAAGATTGGTGGCCGAAGTCTGCCGCAACTCTTCTCCTGTGATTGTGGTCGCGGAGGCGGTGCTCAGAAACTTGCTTGTCTCCACACCGTAACCCAAATCATAGGCATCCGCGTTCTTATCGTTGAGTTTAACCTGCGCGTTCGCCGTGATGGAGGCAACGGCGGCCGCAAGCGTCAACATTCTATATATATTCATATCTTAAAAATCTTATTGATGTTTAACATCCGGATCACCATTACCAACCAGGATTCTGGTTCAGGCCGTAGCCCTTGTTGATCTCGTCACGTGAAATAGGCGAAAGATACCATTTGTCGCTCCACTTGCTCGTCTGGCTGTCAGTGTCCCACCAAACACGAATATTGTTGGTGCAAGGTATCTTCTCGTAGATACAGTTCGGCCAAGGCTCGCCTGGTTCAAGGCTCGTATTGCCGTTGTAGTCAGCCGGATCCATCTTCTTGCCTTCGACATCCTTGCGCCACACACGCAACTGGTGCACCTGTTTCTTGAATATGTCGGATCTCTTGTAGCGGACGAGGTCATACCAGCGGGAGTCCTCATAACCGAACTCACAGGCACGCTCCTTAAAAAGCTGCTCGATGAAGTTGTCCTTGTTGGTGGTCAGGTTGAGCTGTGGATTCATCACTTCCACCTTTCCAAGACCCACACGCGCGCGAACCTTGTTCATCTCATCGCAGGCTTTCTGCAGGTCACCCGTCTGCGCAAGCGCCTCGGCGTAGCAAAGATGGATGTCAGCCATACGCAGATAAGCGTAGTTGGTCGGATAGTACGCCGCATAGCCGTTGTCACGAAGATACTTAAACAGTTTCATACGGGTTGACCACGGGTTGTCAGTGACAGCGGGATTGAATGTCTGGTCAACATTGCCTCCCTGCCACATCTCTGTGCTCGAAAGGCCCTGATACTGCTCGACAAGATTGTTGCGGTTCACCACCATTGTCTCGTAGAGACGCGGGTCACGGCCTGCGAATATGTCCACATTGTCAGGATTATCTGTGTTGAACACATTGTCGTAAGGGAAGTTACGACCGTCCGCCATTCCGAACATCTCCATATATTCAAGAGTAAAGAGAGCCATTCCGAACTCATCCATACCCTCAACATTCCAGTCTCCGTTCCAAGCGTTTGTGCCAGGACCGGCGTGAACCTCGATCACCTTCTCGGAGTTGCCACGGAACCAATAGGCCGAGCGGAAAGCGTTGCAATAGTCTTGCTCACTGTTGCCGTCAGGCTGCACAAGGGCGAAATAGTTGCCGTTGGCGCTGTTGGCTTTGAAGAAGTCCTCACAGGCACTCAGAGCTTTCTGCCAAAGTTCCGGTTTGTAGCCACCGACCCACACCTGGTTGATGTCCTGATTCTCCTCGTTGCGGGTGAACTCAAGATAAGGTTTCTCGTTGTTGAACAGAGGTGAAGCCACAAAATTCCACAGCCTGACACGCAGACCATAGGCTGAGCCTTTGGTCAGACGGCCGGAGTTGGTTGCCTGATCCTGCACGTAGAAAGGAAGACCAGGCTCGTCAATGGCGAACTGGAGAAGGCCATCGATGAACTCCGCGGTCTCCATAACACTCATTCTCTTGCCATCCACAATATCGGCGGCCTTGAATGACCGGTCAACTTTTGGAAGACCTCCGAAGTTACGGAAAGCGTCAAGATAGCGCGATGCCATAATCACATACACCTCACCACGGAGCTGGCTCTTCTCAGACTCACTCAAATCCGGGACGCGGTCGATGTTCTCTATGAATATCCAACCCTCACGGATGGTACGCCAGATGCCAGCGCGGGCATTGCCGTCACCATTGGCGATAAAAGGGAATTTGACGAAACCACCGTTATCCTGATCAGTCTCGGTAAGGGCACCGCCATAGTACTTTCCGAGATTATGCCATCCGCAGTACGACTGGCAAATGTCGGTGAGCGCATCCGGATGGGAATACCATACCGCGCCTGTGTAGGTGAACGGGTTGTGCATAGCACCATACATATGCCAGAGGAAACGCTTGGCATTCTCTCCTTTGACAAAGATGGAGTCCACGGTCACATCGACACCTGGCTGCTTGTCGAGGAAGCCGTTCCCGACACTGATCTGATCAACACAGGAGTTCATCGCACCCATCCCTATCACGGTACCGGCCACACATAAGATGGCAACGGTCTTTATTTTGAGTTTCTCTATAAGATTCATTGTCCTGAATATTAGAAATTAATGTTGATACCGAAGTTATAGACACGGGTCATAGGATAACGCGTGCTTCCATAGCCGGCCTGTGCCTCCGGGTCATTAGCCTTGAAACTTGTGAAAGTAAGGAGGTTATAACCGTTGGCGTAAACACGGAGACTGTTGATCGGCAATCCCGGAATATGGAACGTATAACCGATCTCAAGGTTTTTAAGACGGATGTACGACGCATCAACCATCCACGGGGCCGAAAGGGAACCGTTATGTTCGCGGGCCGATTTCTCAAGGGAGATACGAGGCAGGATCGCGTCTTTGTTATCCTCTGTCCAGGAATTGTCATAGACCCACTTGTTGAGCATTGACTGGTTTCCCGTACCGAAGGCCGGGGTGTAGAAGGAACTGAGCTGGCGGTTGACGTTGGTCGCTCCCACCCAAGTCATCGAAAAGTCGAGACCTTTCCAGTTGAGCGTAGCGTTCACACTGCCAGTATATTCAGGGATGTCGCTGTAGCCTATGGCGTGCACATCATTGGCGTCCACCTTGCCGTCACCGGTGAGATCGACGAAGATGCTGTCACCAGGCTTCAATACAATCTGCTGGTCAGGCATATCGACACCGTAAACCTCCTTGTAATGCTGTTCGGTTTCTCCAGGCACATAGAACTCAAAGAAGTCATAGCCGAAAGGCTGGCCTACAGGGTGCCCCTTATGGTACATATGCTGGAATTCCTTCTTCACTTCCGCCATCTCCACAACCTTGTTGCGCGCAAAAGCGAATGTAGGAGCTACCGAGTATCTCACATTGCCGATGTGGTCGTTCCAGCTCAGGGTGATCTCATAGCCGTGATTCTTTACACGCCCGAAATTGACGGAGCTCGGTTTGAGAGCGGAGATGCCGGCGATGGTCGTCTCGTTGGAGACAAGTATGTTCTTGCGGTCCTCCCAGAAGAAATCGACACCTAAACTCAAACGATCCCTGAAGAAGTGTATATCGGCGCCATAGTTCTGCTTTGTGGCCGTCTCCCAAGTGACATCGGGATTACCATTTGTGGATTCGCGCGCTCCCGGCATAAACGAGCCGTTGTTTGTACCAAAGTTACCTGTACGATCATTGGTCCACCAGGCTCCGCCGTTGTTGGTGTAGAACTGCCACGTGCCAGGCAGATAGAGGAAACGGCCGATTCCTTGGTCATTACCCACCATACCGACGGAAGCACGGAGTTTCAGATAGGAGACAACGTTGCGGAGAGGTTCCCAGAATTTTTCAGAAGAGATTATCCAGCCGAGAGAGGCGGAAGGGAAAAAGCCGAAACGCTTGCCCTTGGCGAAGTTCTCAGATCCGTTGTAACCCAAGTTGAAATCCGCCATATACTTAGTCTGATAATCGTAAGTGACACGGCCTACCAGACCTACATAACCACGAGGGATGGAATTATAGATTCCGCCGGGATAGTAGTTTTTGGATTCATTATAAAGGACAAGGGCGCTGACATTATGGTCTCCGAACCTGCGGGCATAGTTGAGGCTCGCCTCGGCATACCAGTTTCTCCCACCCCATTTGGACTCACCATAGCCAAGAGGCCAGGAGTCACCCTGACGGACATAGACAATCTTCGGAGAGCCGTCGGCCTCATATTCACCTTTGGCGATGGTGGCCTTGTAGCTGATACCGTCACCGGTGGTACGTGCTTTCTGCTGTGCGTAGTCAGAGTTATAGGAACCTTTGATACGGAAATCAAAACCTTTGGTGATGAAATCAAGATTGAGTTTGTACTGAAGATCCAGATTCACGACACTTTGGCGTTGGATAGTGTAACCGTGCTGATAAATAAGGCCAAGACCATCCGAGCCGACGCTTCCGACGAGATCAGGATCAGAGACTATACGGCGCCCCTCACTGTCAAGACCATAGCCGGACATTGGCGTACCATTGTTGAGAAGACCCTCGACACCGAAGACACCAGACTGGCCGTTATATTCACCGTTTCCGATGGAGTTGCGTCTGCCTATGCGCCCGCCGATGCCGATGGAAAGAGAGCTACGCTTGGACAAATCCACATCAAGGTTGGCGCGGAAGTTATAACGATGATATTTGAAGTT
>CAVBMN010000101.1:0-7964 GCA_963596515.1 bacterium | reverse complement strand
CCAACCCAAAAGGACTGCAAATATAGTCAATTATCTCAACTTTCGCAAATCAGCGGTCAATTCACATTTGAAATCCTTGAATATCACCGCGACAGCAAAGCCCTACTTTTCAGGAATATTCTCAAGCACGGCGACGAGGAACTTCCAAGTCTCGGCGACGGAGGCGATGTTCACGCGCTCGTCCGGAGAGTGAGGATAGAGGATGTCTGGTCCGATGGAAACCATCTCCCAGTTAGGATACTTGGCACCCATAATGGCGCACTCAAGTCCTCCGTGGGTGGCGGTGATCTTCAGTTCCTTTCCGAAGAGAGACTTATAAGTGTCCTCCAGAACCTTGATCATCGGAGTACCGAGTTTCGGAGCCCAGCCGCTGTAAGCACCAGACGTTGAATATTTCGCACCAGCGAGTTCGAAGACGTAACGGATAGAGTCCGCGAGGTACATCTTCGCCGCGTCGATCGAGCTGCGGGTCAGGGAGTGAACTGTGAGGTGTCCCTTATGGGTGCGCACGATGGCCATATTGGTGGAGGTCTCTGTCAGTCCAGGAAGGGTGTCGCTCATTCTCTGGACTCCGTGAGGACAGGCAAGGATGGCCTTGACAGCCCTGCCGATCACCTTTGGGCTGATGTAGCGGGCCGCAGGAGCGCTCTGCTTCTCGTAGATGAGAATCATATCCGGATCGGAGTACTGGTACTCAAACTTTGACTCCTCGAACTTCTTCTCAACAAGAGCCTTGACCTTGCGTGAGTCAGCGGACGGAACGAGAATCTCAGCCTCAGCCTCGAACGGGATGGCATTGCGGAGAGATCCGCCGTTGATGGACGCGACCTTTACATCATATTCGGAGATCACGGCTTTGAGAAGGCGGCAGACGATCTTGTTGGCATTGCCCCTGAACAGGGAGATGTCCATTCCGGAATGGCCACCCTTGAGACCCTTTACGGTAATCTTGTAGCCGACGAATCCTTCAGGAGTCTTGTAGGTTCTGTAAGTGAAATCGGCGGTGCCGTCAACTCCACCGGCGCAACCGGTGCAGAGTTCGCCTTCCTCCTCGGAGTCAAGGTTGAGAAGGATGTCACCCTTCAGTACGCCTGGCTTCAAGGAATTAGCGCCAGTCATACCGGTCTCCTCATCGTAGGTGATGAGAGCCTCCAGCGGGCCGTGTTTCAAAGTCTTGTCCTGAAGAACGGAAAGCGCGAGAGCCACGCCGATGCCGTTGTCGGCTCCGAGGGTTGTCCCCTTGGCGGTCACCCACTCCCCTTTTATCTCGGTCTCAATAGGATCTGTGAGGAAGTCGTGCTTCGTGTCGGCGGTCTTCTGCGGCACCATATCCATATGAGCCTGCATAATCACACCCTTGCGGTTCTCGTAACCAGAAGTGGCCGGAGCGGTGAATATGATATTGCCGGTGTCGTCTTTCTTAACGTCAACACCGTGCTCTTTTCCCCAGTTAAGGAGATATTCCTGAACCTTGCCTTCGTGCTTTGAAGGGCGAGGGACTCTTGTCAGGCCGTAGAAGTTCTCCCAAACGGCCTTTGGCTGCAAATCTTTAATTGTCATAGCGTTATTCTATTAATATGTGAATATATTCATTATTTTGAAAGCGGGAAATAGCCTTCCGTTCCAAGCTGGTAGATGGCCATCCTGTCCTGAAGGAAAGTGGTCACACCATCGGAAAGGCGCACCGTGCAGATGGCCGGGATCCTGTAGATGGCAACATTCGACTTGGACTGTACACCCTTGCCGGAAGCCTCACCGATAGGCTGAGGGATAACCTCCAGAAGGTACGGTTTGCCGGACATATTGTCGGCGGAGACGATACCATCGGTGTCTGAAATTCTGAACGCCACGTATGTCTGTGACTTTCTGTCCTTTACCGGAACGACATCGCATTTGAGTTTCTGCGTCTGGAAGTCGCTGTAACCGATGAACATTGACATATATTCCTTCTCCAAAGCGGAGATTTCCTTCAGAGCAGCCCCCATCGCCTCGCCGCTGTAAGTGGCGTCGGTGTCACCAGTGACGATCTGAACCCTCTTCTGACGGAGATTGAATATCATGTCGGCGGCCTCCTTGGCTCTCTGTTCCAATGATTTCTGAACGACCATATTCTGCTGCACCGCGATACGGTTGTAGGAAGCGTCCTCCTTTACTCCACGGTAAAGCGTGGCGGCCTCAGAGGTGAGGTTCGAGCTTACGCCCTTTCCGTTGAAATCAGCCCCGGCCTGGGTTGTGAACCGCCACTCGGCGCTCTCGCCGAAACTGCCGTCATTGACGGCGATAAGTCCCTGGGATATAAGCGAAAGGAAAGACTGGGTAGCCTTGTCAGGATTGACATAGTAACGAAAATTCTGGTCGGCCTCGATGTACGGGGTCATACGGACCGTGCTGAGGGTGCAGGTTGTCTGATCGGCCTGACGGGCGTCCACGCCGAGATATTTCTGGGCGTACTTGGCGTAAGGGCCAGCGTAGAAATATTCACGAACGGCCTCCACCTCGATTGTGATGGTGGTCTGCGGAAGGGCGTAGGAAACGGTTCCCACTGGATCCTGGGCCGAGATTCTTCCTGCCGGCAGCAATGCGGCGGCCAGACAGAGAAGCGATACTGTGCGGTAATTCTTCATATTCATAAAATTTTTGTCATTTCCATCTTTTGTGTGTCCAGAGGTAGTTCTCCGGGTGTTTTTCCAGATCGACCTGAAGCAGGTTGTAATATTCCTGCATTATCGAGTGAGGAGTCATTGTCGAGGCGTCGCGGCAGATCTCCTTGAACTTCCATTCGTAGTGGCCTCGGGAGACCGGGATCAGGCTCATATAGAAGACGCTGTAGTGAAGTTTGTGGGCGATCGACGCTCCGCCAAGCATTGTCCTGGTCGGCTGGTGCATAAAATCTACCACATCGTTAACAGTTGAGATCCTGTACGGACACTGATCGGCGGGGATGATGTAAATTTTCTTGTCCTCCTTGTGGGACAAAGCAAAACGCAGGAGGTTCACCGAACTGACATAGCCGTTGTAGCCGTAACGCAGCACAGGGGCGCATCTGTTGACGCGCATAATCTCGTCCCACATCTTGCTGCTGAGCGGTTTATATACAGCGACGACATTATCGACAGTCATCATCGATTGTTCCTGGTTTGGGCGGTAATCGTAGTTCAGACAGCCGCCTGTGAGTTCCCAGTTGCCGAAATGGCTGTTCAGCACGACAACTCCAGGACTTTCGGCAAGGGCAGCCTCTACGGTTTCTATATTGGTATATTCGACCAAACGGCTCTTGTGCAGTCTCTTCGGATTGCGGCAGCCTCCGAACCAGATCGTCTCGGCCAGAATCTCGCCGAAATGCTTGTAGAACGCATCGGAGATTTGTTTGAGTTCCTTGTATTTCTTGTCAGGAAACGCACGAGAGAGGTTGATCATCACCACATCACGCCGGTAGTGCAGAACATCACGAAGCAACCAGGCGAAAAACCCTGCCCACGCGTAATGGAACCTCAGCGGAAGCGCCGAGATCACCCTCAGAAGTCCTTGCACCAGTTTCGTCAATATCTTCATCTCTCTACAATCAGTCGCATATTCAGACAAATATAATGAAAGACACGATGAATATGAAATTTAATTGTATGATTGAATATGAATATGGCAGCGCGTCAAGACGGACATTTCGTATGCGTCATATCTCAATCCATTCGACCTCGCCGCCCCATATCGACAGGAACCGATGGAAATCCTCACCCGAGATCACGACGCTCGCTGTGTTCTCGCAAGGGTGGAAACTTATCTTGTCCGCGGTCCTCAACACGCTGTCAATGTAATATTTGACCCTGTGCCCGTTCGGGAAGAGTTCCTTGGGGTCGGCATCCTTAGGTTCGATGTCATTGATGAGCCCGAAAGCCGACACCGACCCGGGATGCAGGTCGAGACAGCGCAGCATCCTTTCCTCCGACGCGAAAGACAGTTTCCCCTGCATCAGCTTATGCTCTAAACTATGAATATCCAGAGTCTTATGGCATTCCATACTGACAAGGTAGTGTCGGTTCCCCTTATGGTTCCGGAAGAAAAGGTTCTTGCAATGCGTCGCCTCGGGAATATTCCCCCAATACGTCAGACACTCCTCCACCGTGTACAACGCCGGATGTTCGTACAACTTGTACCCGATGCCGTTGTCTCTCAAAAAGTTCAGGGTCTTATTCCTCAAACGTTCACGTTCCGATCTATCGATTTCCATCTGTCTTTTTGTTTTGGGTGTTTTGGTTTTGGCTGCCTTGCGGCTTTTCGATCCGGTCTTTATGTTTTGACAGCTCACTTGAATCTTCAAATGCGGCAGAGTCAATTTCATCCGCGTGCGCTTGAAGTCGCTTTGCGATATCCCGGAACGCCTCGGCAAGTTGGTGGTACTCTTCTTCCTTGAAAGACATTGACTTATTCAACACCCAACAACCGTTGAGACGTTGCGAGAACCAACTTTGCGACCTGCCAAAATATTGCTTTGCCAACTGAGACTTGTTTATAATGTCCTCCAGTTCACTGAAAGCCGTTGCCGTTGCGTCAGGCTTGTACTCTATGCACTTTTTACGGCGTTCCTCATATTCCGCCTTGCTGTAAATACTTCTCTTACCTAAATACATATTATTGTAAATTTACACATCCGTCTTTTGGGTTTAATTAAACTTAATTTCGTCTTTTCTGGAATCATTTAACAGCCGAACGATTTACCTCACAATTAATCAGTTGGAGTTTCGTTCAAGGGGAAGCGATCTGACTAATCATTTTTGTAACCCATTTCATATTAACATATCCTTTAACTTGCCGGCACAAATTTACATAATAATTTCATTATATGCAATATTTGTGTAATAACACGTAACAACAACTGAAAACAAAAAGATATTGTCCGTGAAAGAACCGTTGGAAAGCACCGACTGAAGGGACAGAACAATTTTTGTGAATATTTTGGATAGCAATATACTGTTGAGTGACTCCGCGATTTCGCATCGGCCACAAGATAGGCACCGGCAGTCTATAAGTCTGTATGTTAATAATTTATTGTATTAAGATGCCGATCTGAATATGATTATATATTCTGAAAATGATTATATATTAAGATACGGGAAACGCCATTTTGCAAAATGGCGGCATACGATTATTTCTCCACACCAGTATTGGGGGCAGGGTTATATGCTGACTATGGTTTCCATAGCAATAGACGGTATATTCAAAAGCACCACGTTGTGTTCAGAGCGGTATTTGAATGCTGCCATATTGTAAGCGTCTCCGCAATTTTCACGGCAATATACGTCATAGTTCTCCCAACCAATTTTGAGATGAACGAGTTTAATAAATTCGCAGCGACATCGACAATAACAGACCTTAACAACAACTTATCAAAACGTATTGCCAGACTGTGAGGAATATCACTACCATAAGATCAAAGTTAATCAACTCGTATGTAGCCATCTTATTTTGCCTGATAAATGATAATTTAGAGGCGATGGCACGGCAGCTCTACGACTATTGGTTCGTGCAGTTTGACTTCCCGAACGAGGATGGCAAACCGTACAAGTCAAGTGGTGGGACTATGGTGTGGAATGAGAAACTGAAACGTGAAATCCCGCAAGGATGGAACGGAGTTTCATTAAAAGATTTGGCAGCAACAAGTAGAAACGCTATAACTCCTGTTGAAAATGAAATATACCAGCATTTCAGTATACCTTCTTTTGACGCTTGTAGTTCATTTTCCTTGGATAATGGTGGCGATATTAAAAGTGATAAATTTGTTCTTAAAGAAGGGCAATTGCTTGTATCCAAACTGAACCCATGGTTTAATCGTGTAGTCTGGGTTCCAAAAGGAACCAATATGATTGGATCTACCGAGTTTGTTGTACTTAATCCAAATGATGAATCAGAATCTGGATATATTTATTCGGTTATAAAATCGTCCCAATTTATAGCCTATTGTTCACAGGCTGCTACTGGTACTTCACATAGTCAGAGACGTGTATCACCAGATGTCTTAATGGCTTTCAAAGTTGCCTATGAACCAAACATTATTCAGAAATATGGTCACTTTATGGAAAAGATACAAAAGCAACAGACTGAATTGTTGTCTGAAATAACTGAACTCACTAAACAGCGCGACGAACTCTTGCCTCTCTTGATGAACGGTCAGGCATCGGTTGTCAATATCTGATTCTGAAATAGTCAAGGCGATTCTTGTAATACTCCTGCGCCGTCACGTAATCATAGAAACGCCAAAACGTATTTAATGTTTGCAGACACTAAAAACCGTCGATAAATAGTGTTTGCAAACATTATTTTGTAACTTTGCACCGTAATGAACGTTCAGAGGTTATGGAAGGACTTGACGAAATACTCAGAATTTACAATAGGCGGCTTCAGGGTACGCCTGAAGGGTTCAAACGCTATCTGATTGACAAAATAGATTGGCGTGACAATCTTATAGCCATAAAAGGAGCTAAGGGCACGGGAAAGACCACAATGTTGCTCCAGCACATAAAAGAGTCATTCGCAGACAAGGACAAGGCTCTATACATTTCTCTTGACAACCTGTGGTTCGAGACACATTCCATAAACGACCTGATAGAGTATCATTATACGCACGGTGGTACACATCTGTTTCTTGATGAAGTTCACTATTTTCCCAACTGGAAGACATTGATCAAAAACATCAATGATGATTATCCGGGACTTCACGTTGTTTACACAGGTTCCTCGATGCTCAAAATAGACAGTGGTGTGGCTGACCTATCAAGGAGGCAATTACCCTACACCCTTCACGGGATGTCTTTCCGGGAATATCTGCTCTACGAGGGACTTGCTGAAATAAAACCGTTTCCTCTTGACTTTCTTTTAAACAATCACCGCCAGATTGCCGAAGACATCCTCTCAAAAGGGATGAAGATATTGCCAGCATTCAGTGAATATCTGCGACAGGGTTATTACCCATTCTACAAGAGCGTATATTCCGGATTCGAAATCAGATTGCAGCAAGTAGTCAATCACGTCCTTGAAAATGACTATCCGATAATTGAGGGGGTGGAGCAATCCACAATCAGGAAGACCAAGAAAATGTTTATGATTCTTGCGGAACAGGTTCCACAGACTCCGAATATGTCGAATCTCTACAATGAGTTGGAAACAGACAGAAATCAGGGACTTAAGATGCTGTACGCCCTTGAAAAGGCTGGGCTTTTGGCTTTGCTTTCTGACAAGCCGAAGCATATTGACAAGCTGTCACGCCCCGAAAAGATATTTCTGGACAATTCCAACTTGATGTATGCGTATGCAACGAAGCCAAACATCGGAACAGTGAGGGAAACTTTCTTTTTGAGCCAATTGGCGGTGGATCATTCCGTTACCTATCCAGTAAGCGGCGATTTTCTTGTGGATGGAAAATATCTGTTTGAGGTTGGCGGACGTAAGAAATCATTTGAACAGATAAAAGATATGGCTGACAGCTATTTGGCCGTTGATGATACAGAAATCGGACACCACAATCGCATTCCTTTATGGATGTTCGGCTTGCTATATTGAGATCATAGTAAAAGTTGTCAATATTTGATTCTGAAATAATCAAGAAGTTTCTTGTAATAGTCCTGCGCTGTAAGGCAGGTGTCTGTCAGGTAGCCGGGAAGTGTTTTCCACTCGCGCAAGCCTCGATAGTAGAACATCTTCAGTTCGTCCGTGATGATGAACGGAACGATGTTGTGATTCAGACATTCCTTGAACATTATCAGGCGCCCGACCCTGCCGTTACCGTCTTGAAATGGGTGTATCGATTAAATGTAAGATTTCTTGCCGTTATCGGCAAGAAACAAGGACTAATTTTAAGTCTGTTTATGTAAAATTATGCCGATAGAACTTGTTTTTGGCTCCGCTCTCGGCTTGCGCGTAAATTATCATTTATAGCACGGTTGAGGCAGATTTTTCTGTCTATGTCAGAAAAA
>CAVBMN010000100.1:0-8043 GCA_963596515.1 bacterium | reverse complement strand
TCAGCATTCATCTGACTCTGGTGCCTTATCTTCGCGCCGCCAAGGAACTCAAGACGAAGCCTACCCAGCACTCTGTCCAGATGCTCCAGCAGGCCGGTGTCCACCCGGACATCATCGTCTGCCGCACGGAGATGGAGCTGACCCCTGAACTCAGGCGCAAGGTGGCTCTTTTCTGCAACGTCAAGCCTGGTCACGTCATCCAGTCGATTGACGCTCCGTCAATCTATCAGGTGCCTCTGAATATGGAGGACGAGCATCTCGACGAGATGGTTCTGAATCATTTTGGAATCACCGCTCCGGAACCAGACTTCACCAATCTGAAATCATTCCTCGACAGACTCTATACCCCTAAGCATCAAGTTGATATTGCCCTTGTCGGGAAATATGTCGAGCTTCAGGATGCCTACAAGTCCATCCTTGAGTCGTTCGTCCACGCCGGTGCGGCCAACGAGTGCAAGGTGAATGTCCACACGGTTCAGAGCGAGCATCTTGACAGCTCCAATCTGGAGGAGAAGATCGGGAATATGGACGGCATTCTTGTCGCTCCGGGATTCGGCGAGAGGGGACTGGAAGGCAAGATTCTTGCAATAAAATACGCCCGTGAGCACAACGTGCCGTTCTTCGGAATATGTCTGGGAATGCAGATGTGCGTGGTCGAGTTCGCCAGAGATGTGCTTGGAATCAAGGATGCGATCTCCGCGGAAGTCAACCCGAACGCCGCAAACCCGGTCATTGACCTGATGGAGGAACAGAAGAGCACTACAATCAAAGGAGGAACAATGAGACTTGGTGCGTACGACTGCAAACTGGACAAAGACTCATTGGCTTACAGGATTTACGGCAGCGAGATGATCTCCGAGAGACACCGTCACCGTTACGAGTTCAACAACGCCTACCTTGATAGGATGGAGGCCGCCGGACTTAAGGCCACAGGAAAGAATCTGGACACGGGGCTGGTTGAGATAGTCGAGATACCGACTCATCCGTTCTTCATCGGCGTGCAGTTCCACCCTGAGCTCAAGAGCACGCCGGAGAAGCCTCAGCCGATCTTCGTGAAGTTCGTGGAGGCGGCGATGGCTAATAGGGAAAAGAGAAAGTAATATGCCTGCGGAGGCTGACTCCGTGGCCTTAACAAAATAATATTAATGAGACGATTCGTGAATATATTCATAGAAACCGCATTGGCTGCGCTTGCGTTGCTTTCCGCTTCGTGCGCGGATGCCAAGGTGCGCCAGTACAAGGTTCAAGTTGTGAAGGAATATATTCACGATGAGACTTCGTTCACTCAGGGGCTTTTCTTCCTTAACGGGGAGATGATCGAGACCACCGGGCAATATGGGGAATCTACTCTCCGAAAGGTGGATCTGGCGACGGGAAAGGCCTTGAAGAGGTTTGATTTCGACAAGAAATATTTCCTTGAAGGTTCGGTCGAGTTGAACGGCAATATATTCATACTTACTTGGTTGAATAAGGTAGCCTTTGTCTATGACGCCAAGACTTTGGCCTACAAATCCACTTGGAGCTATCCGCGTGAGGGATGGGGGCTGACGACTGACGGGAAGAGCCTGATCGCTTCGGACGGTTCGGCTCGGCTGTACTTTATGGATGAGAGATTCAAGCAGCAGAAAGTGTTGACTGTCAAGATGAACGGACGGCCGGTGCAGATGCTGAACGAATTGGAATGGATTGACGGAAAGATTTGGGCGAACGTCTATATGACGGATATGATTGTGATCATCAACCCTTCGGACGGTAATGTCGAAGGGGCTATTGATTGCAGCGGGCTTCTGCCCAAGTCTTTGCGTGACGCTAATACGGATGTGCTGAATGGAATCGCCTACAACCCGAAAGACGGCAAAATTTATCTTACCGGCAAGTGTTGGAAGCGGCTCTATGAGGTGCGTCTGGTGGAAAAATAATAAAAGTAATAAAATACAAGCGGGGGTACTGGGCGTGTAGCCCGGTTGAGATCATACCCAATGAACCTGATGCGGATAATGCCGCCGAAGGGAAGCGATGTCTCAGATTGCCGTAACCGGCATCCCCTTGCATTAATATTCAAAACATTATGCGAGGTTTTTTATTTGTATCAGCGGCACTTGCCGCTATGACTCCAACGGCTTTGCAAGCGCAGAGCCAGCCGGACACCACGAAGGCCGAGATTCTCAATGAGGCCATTGTCAGAGGTGTCCGCGCGCAGAAGAACGCCCCTTATGCGGTGGCGAATGTTGACCGCAAGGCTCTTCAGAATTTTTCAGGAACAGGCAAGGAACTTCCGTTCCTGTTCTCGACGACCCCAGGAGTGCTTTCCTGGAGTGAGAACGGTCTCGGCACGGGTACGACTTATATGCGTATCAGAGGGGCGGGAGATTCCAGAATCAATGTCACGATTGATGGCGTTCCGCTCAACTCTCCTGAGGATCAGTGCGTTTTTTGGGCGAATATGAACAGTTACTCCGCCATTCTGGAAGGCGTTCAGATTCAGCGTGGTGTGGGCTCTTCCACCAATGGTGACGGTGCGTTCGGCGGTTCGATCGCCCTTCGCACCAAGGCTCCGTCCTACGATCCGTTTGTGGAATTGAACGCATCTTACGGAAGCTACAACACTTACAACACCGGATTCTCAATGTCCACAGGTTTGCTCGGCAATCATTTCGTCGCCGATGCCGCTTTCCACACGACCGGAACGGACGGTTATATTCACGGAACAGCCGGAAAGTCAGGCTCTTGGTACGCCGGTCTCAGCTGGCTCGGAAGGGACTTCATCATAAGGTACAGGAATATCGGAAACTATGAGCACACAGGGCAGGCCTGGAGTGGTGTCACAGCCGGAACGGGTGACCTGTCGATTATGGACGGAACATACGGTAAGGCCACCGGCATCAAGACTTACGCAGATATGTACCGTGTCGGGCTCGGAAGATTCAATTCCCTCTATGAGTCAATGGATCCGGAAACCTACAAGACAACCCGCTACACCCTTAACGACGGCAGTTACTGGCCGAAGACTACGGACAACTTCTGGCAGGATCACAACATTCTTTCCGCGGCCTGGGACATCAACGAGAACTTGAAGACAACCTTGTCACTCCATTACACTTACGGCTACGGCTACTATGATGAGTTCAGACCGGACAACAAGGTTTCCAAGTTCGGTTTCGATATGGTGAATGAGAAAGGTAAGCCGGTAAGATCTGATTTCATCCGTCAGAAAGGCCTGTCACAGAACGCAGCCGGCCTTGTCTATAACATTAACTATAACAATAACGGTTGGGATGTCATCGGAGGCCTTTCCGGACAGATGTTCTGGGGCAATCATTTCGGTTACCTGACTTATGTGTCTAATCCGGATGTGGTCAATCATTATTCTCAACTGGCCGGCTTGAACGACACGGATTTCGACAACGGCAGCTACAAGTATTATGATTCGGATGCCAGAAAGGATGACTACAGTGCGTTCGTAAAGGCTTCCAAGCAGTTCGGTGAGCACTTCACGGCATTCGCGGACCTTCAATACAGGCACGTGCGCTACACGACGGACGGCATCAACGACAAATTCGTCAAGCAGAGTGACGGTACCTACGAGAACCAGCGTCTGGACATCAACGAGACCTACAATTTCTTCAACCCTAAGGTCGGTGTAAGTTACAAGGTCGGTAACCACAGGGCATACGCGTCCTTGGCGATGAGCAACCGTGAGCCAGAGCGCAATAATTTCACTGACAATTACAACTACCCGTTCCCTAAGGCCGAGCACGTCAACGATTATGAATTGGGTTATCAGTATTCAGGCTCAATTTTCCGCGCCGGTGCGAACTTCTATTATATGGACTATGTGAACCAGTTCGTCCAGACCGGAATGCAAAGCGACATCGGCGAGAACCTGACTACGAATATTAAGGACTCTTATCGTGCCGGTATTGAGCTTACCGCAGGTGTCGATGTCTCCAAATGGCTGACCCTTGAGGCCAACGCCGCCCTCAGTTCCAACAAGATCAAGGACTTCGATGAGGTCATTGAGGATTGGGACAATTATGAAACCGGTATCAGGACAAACCACTACGACAACTCGACGCTGGCTTTCTCCCCATCCGCCATTGTCAATGGTTTCGCCATATTCAAAGTCAAAGGTGTCCAGGCAACTTGGCATACTTCCTTCGTGAGCCGCCAGTACCTTGACAACACACAGAACAAGGACCGCTCCCTCCCGGCATATTCATTGTCAGGTGTAAGCTTCAGCTACCCGATCAAACTCCGTGGCTTCCTGAGGGAGATCACCCTCGGCCTTGATGTGAACAACATATTCAATGCCCACGTAGCCACCTCAGGTTGGGTATATTCCGCCGTCAGCGAGTCCTCCGGTCACCCGAACGACAACCGCTACTACCAGATCGGCTTCATCCCGATGTCCGGCACCACCGCCATCGGCCGCCTGACCCTCAAGTTCTAAGCGTTTTTAGTCACAAAACAACGAACGAACATAACAAATTCCCGCACCCGACCCGCCTTTCCAAGTGTCTCGGGTGTTTTTTTGAATATCTTGACTTTATAGAATAGGTGCAGGTTTATAGGTGACTTACTCAAACCGGAGCATTCTGGCCAATTGCAGAAAGTAGTCATTTGACCAGATGTCCAGTTCTTTAGGATTGCGTACAAAAGGAAGCACATCGGCCTTGACTTGATTGATATCCGTTGTAGAGAGACGCTCTGTAAGTTTTTCCAGAAAAGTCTCTTTGGTTATGTCCTCTTGATTGAACTGAAGGACACGTTCGTGGAGATGTGTAAAGCCAAGAGGCACATTATTACGGACATACCACTCAAAGTCATACCAATCTCGCCCCTTGACGCGGTTTTTCCACGCTCGATAAACCAAAGCGTGCATTTTACCGGCAAACAGATCTGTAAGTGTAAAACACCGAGTCATAAAGGATTGAGGCAGCAGCAGCAGATTCTGTTCTGTGTTGAATTTCAATGGTGGTTGTGTGTCAACCTCAATCTTTATCTTGACTGATTTTTCGGTCTGAAAGGTAATGTCATAGACATCAGTGTTATCTTTAAGAAATGCTGACTCCACCTTTCCGAAATTCTTCTTGTCTTTTTTTGTTATCACAACTGAACGATCCATCATTGTGAATTGGTCGATGATGGGCTGAAAGTATCGGGTGAAATCGAAATCTTTGTTTGGCGCAAGAAGCGAGAAATCCATATCTTCAGAGAAACGTTGAAGTCTATGGAAGATGCGAAGGCAAGTGCCTCCATAGAAAGCAGCCTCATTGAAGAATCCGCCATTGTAGAGACCAGCAAGGATAATCTGTTGATTAACCTCAAAGGTGGCGTTTCGCTTTTGCTGTTCAGTTGTCAGATCATAGGCTGACAGCATTTGGTTGAATATTCCGTTTTCACTCATTTTTTCAGATACTTTATGATGGTTTCTATAGAATTGGCCTTTTTACCAACCTCGGCGTAGCGTTCGAATATTGACACATCCATCTTTTTCAGGTCTTCGATGTCCATACGGATATCATCCTCCAAATAGAGATCCACGTCCTTCAGATAGCGTAGATTGACTTTTGGAGAGTTTGCTATAAGGTCGCAAAGCGCCTTTTCTGGCGTGGCGATAAGAAAAGCATATGCCTGCTTGTTGAGACTTGTAATTCCGATGGGGAATGCTTCCCGAGAGATAATATGAAATTCAAATCGCCCCACAGGTGTGTCGAAGTCGCGCGAGTGCTTCAATGTCATCGATTGGGTCGTATATACCGCTTCTGGAATCAGCCCATAATATCTCAAAGCTGTCTGCATCGAGATGTAGGAAGGTGCGTAAAGGTGATTGGCAATCAACTCAGTTGAGAGGGTAACGTTTGACACTTTCGGCGCAACTACGTAAAGTCCTTTTTTGAGCCTTATTAACTTTCCCGTGGTCTCTAGATTGCGCACCTTTTGATTCCCTGCCATTATTTCTGGAAACAAGGATGCGACGGCTGAAGCGCTGACAGGGATGTTGCCAATATGCTCTAAATCCATTATCATAACGCAAATATAGCTAATTTTAGAATAGCAAACTAATGATTATTTGTTTTTCTGTTCTAAAATTGGCTGTTTTGAGACTTGGCTGATAGCCATTGTTGCGCAAACGTTCTGGGGGCGATAAGCCCATTATCGCCCGACACCTATGATATTCTTTGACACGGGTGTAAATACACTTGATTTGCACCCGTCAAACAATCATTTTTTGGATCATTTTTTTTATACTTTTTGAATATTTAGAATAATTTTATAAATTTGAAACCGTTTAGCTAGCCCTACATCCTATATCTTTTGAGTTAGTATTGTTGATTCTCTAGGTCGGATGCAGGGTGGGTTGGGCAGACATAATAAGACGTTACTTGACGTTTATCTTCTGAACTCAAACTTGGCAGTAAGAATTCACAAAAGAAGATACGGCAACGGGAACGTCCATTTCGGTGATGATACCATCGCTGCGCTTATTGCGTGGAGGTTATACATATCATCCCTGACGTGGGCTAGCTGCGTTGCTTATCCTTTTGTGATGGCAGCCAAGGCCAGAGTTCGGGATGAGCAAAGGTATGACTCCCACGTCTTTTTTTTGTATCCGTTCGGATTTGGGTTGTCGCCGGACACAACAGATAGATTTTATAAACACCATTTATACATTATCTAACAGAACAAAATTATGATAGGATTCAAGTTACGTTTATCTTTGCCTGTGATAATACTCATTATGCCTTTGATTTCTTTTTGCTCTAAAAACGTGAATACTGTTCAAGATGATAGTTTTGACAAATATGGCTATTGCCTTGATAGTTTGAGAGATTCGTTTGAGGCACAAGCACCGTCGGCCTTGAAGTTTTATGTTGAAGTCAGTGGCAGTATGAATGGCTTTTTTCGTTCAAATCGAGCGACTCGGTTTAAAAATGATGTGTGGTCAATAGTATCGAATTTCGGGAACAAGGAAGTGTACATTCTTTCGAACTCTGGTACAGTCGCAAACCAGCACTCTATAACCGAGTTTCGTAAAAGGATGAACACAGGAGCGTATGTCAGCAATCAAGAAACCCTTGTTCCGACGATGGTTCATTCTATTCTTGAACACCTTGACTATATGAATGGAGAAGTAGGTGTGCTTATTTCTGATATGAAGTACAGTCCGGAAAAGCAGAAAGATATCCAAGTCCTTTTGGCGCAGTATCAGACAGACATCAGGAATGAGATCGGGAAGTATTCTGGTATTTCTGTCTGCATAATATGTGCGACATCAGATTACCTTGCTCCTAATGGAAATCTTTCTGAATCCGAATCACCATATTACTTTGTGATTTTTGGAAGGGACGAGAATGTTGCGTTCCTAAGGAATTGTATTTCCACTATACTTGAGGAAAACGGAAATTATAAAGAAGGCATTGAGACAGGTTTCAACTATAAATCCCCAAAATATGGTTTTGGCATTCCGTATAATTGCGTACAGTTAGGCTCTGAGCCAACCTTTATTGGTTACGATGTTGCGTTCAGTGATACTTGCTCCGTAACGTTAAACCTTGATTTGTCGGATTTTATATGGTCTATTACTGACAAAGATGTTTTGAGGGAGAAGTTGACCGTCAAAGCCAAGTATGGGTCAAACGTATCCGTAGGCGATATCAGAATTGAGATCAACAATCATTTCAATAAAGAGTTTAAGAGAAAAGCGGTCGCTGCGGTTGAACTTAAGGTATATGATATGTATGCCACCGAATCTGATGTTATTGAATGGATGCTTAATCATCCGGAGTCTCTGGTGACCAAATGGTTTACCAAGATTATTACTGTGGATTCTGAAAGAGATTTGGCTGGTTCATTTTCAATGGATAAGTTTATTGGAGGATGTTTCAATGCCGTTCAAAATCATTGGGATACAACTCCGAATAAAATATTGGTTTCTAAATCTAAATAATCAAAAATGAGAATATACGATTTATATGGTTGGGGGCTTCCGAAGGCTACTGAATACTTTGGTAGATACCGGGACAATGAGCGGTTATACAA
>CAVBMN010000099.1:0-8477 GCA_963596515.1 bacterium | reverse complement strand
GCAAACTCGCTGACACAGAGCATGCGGCGGTCAAGCCGGTTCCGGTGCTGGAGGGCTTTAGGAATATGACCGGGGACGATCTGAAGGCATATTGCAAAAAGATGGGTCTGGCGATGAACGCCGATGACCTCGCCGAGGTCGTGAAATACTTCACGCAGGAGGGCAGGGATCCGAACGAGACTGAACTGAGGATTCTGGACACCTACTGGAGCGATCATTGCCGCCACACTACATTCACGACGGAATTGGAAAGCATCGAGGTGGAGGATTCCTTCATCAAGGAAGACATAGACGGCACGATGAGCCTGTATATGAAGATGCGCGCTGAGACCGGCCGTGAGAAGAAGGGACTGAACCTGATGGATATGGCTACGATAGGTGCGAAATATCTCAGGCAGAATGGCTTGTTGGACGATATGGAGGTCAGCGAGGAGAACAACGCGTGCAGCATATTCATTGACGTGGACGTGGACGGGCAGACTGAAAGATGGCTGCTGATGTTCAAGAACGAGACCCACAACCACCCTACGGAGATCGAGCCGTTCGGAGGAGCGGCCACCTGCCTCGGAGGCGCTATCAGGGATCCGCTTTCCGGCCGTTCATACGTCTATCAGGCAATGCGTGTCACCGGAGCCGGCGACATCTACAAGCCTGTAAGCGAGACTCTTCCGGGCAAACTTCCACAGAAGGTTATCACCAAGAAGGCCGCACAGGGATATTCATCCTACGGCAACCAGATCGGCCTGGCGACAACACACGTGCGTGAGATCTATCACGAGGGCTACACCGCCAAGAGAATGGAGGTCGGAGCCGTTGTGGGTGCCGTGAAGGCCGAGGATGTGAGAAGGGAAAGCCCGAAGGCCGGGGATGTCGTGCTGATGATCGGCGGACGCACCGGACGTGACGGAATCGGAGGAGCCACAGGTTCGTCCAAAGAGCACACAGAGGAGTCCCTTGAGACTTGTGGAAGTGAGGTGCAGAAAGGTAACGCTCCTGAGGAGAGGAAGCTGGAAAGGCTTTTCAGAAGGCCTGAGGTCACCAAACTGATCAAGAAATCGAATGACTTCGGAGCGGGCGGAGTGAGTGTCGCCATCGGCGAGCTTGCCGACGGGCTGGACATCTACCTCGACCGTGTCCCTGTCAAATACAGCGGAATGAACTCCACGGAGCTGGCCATCAGCGAGTCACAGGAGCGTATGGCTGTCGTTGTGGAAGCCAAAGACGAGGAAGAGTTCAAGAAACTCTGCCACAGCGAAAATATCGAGGTGACACACGTCGCCGAGGTTACCGACACAGCCAGAATGAGGATGTTCTACGGTGACAAGGTGGTCGTGGACCTGAGCCGCGCGTTCATCGACAGCGCCGGAGCGAAGCATTATTCCAAGGCCACGATCGGAGCGGTCGAGGACAGAGATCCGTTCTTCCGTGACGTTCCGGGCAAGAATCTGAAAGAGAGAATGTTCGCCAATTTGCAGGACCCGAACGTGACCTGCCAGAAAGGCCTTATAGAGATGTTCGACTCCACCATCGGGCGGTCAACCGTGCTTATGCCGTTCGGAGGAGAACTCCAGACCACCGAGACCCAGGTTTCAGTCCAGAAACTGCCAGTGGACGGCTACACCGACACGGCCAGTATGATGGCGTTCGGCTTCAACCCTGATCTCTGCGACTGGAGCCCTTACCACGGTGCGGCATATTCATTCATCGAGGCTTGCAGCAAGGTTGTAGCCGCCGGAGGCCACTGGGAGACAATGAGATTCTCCTGTCAGGAATATTTCGAGAGGATGACCGCCGACCCTAAAGTTTGGGGCAAGCCGACCGCGGCTCTGCTCGGTGCCCTGAAGATGCAGAAAGAGCTCGGACTCGCCTCCATCGGCGGAAAGGATTCGATGAGCGGATCCTTCGAGACCGAGAACGGGACAATCCACGTTCCGCCGACACTTATCGCTTTCGGTATCACTCCAGCGAAGGCCGACAATGTGATCTCTCCTGAGCTTAAATGGGAGGGAGACCGTCTCTACCTTGTGAAGCACACGCCTCTCGCCAACAGAATGCCTGACACAGAGCAGCTCAAGAGGAACTGGAATCATATTCAGGAAAAGATAGAAGACGGTACGATCGTAGCCGGCTGGGCCGTGGGATTCGGCGGAGTCGCGGAGGCACTCTGCAAGATGAGTTTCGGAAACGCTTTCGGCTTCGACGTGAACCTTTCTGAGGACGAGCTGTTCAACCTGAACTACGGCTCGATCGTGGTGGAGACTGACGGAAGCGCGCTTGACTTCGAGAACGCGATCGAGATCGGCTCCGTCACTTCCGGCGAGGACGGCAACGTGCGTGTGAACGGGACGAAACTGTCCATCTTCGAGATGATGGATTTCAACGCGTCTCTCTTCGAGAAGGTCTATCCTGCGGTGAGCAAGCCTGATTTCAAGAGGCTGCTGCCTAAGGGGATGGAGGGCGTGAAGCCGTTCAAGGCGAAGAAGGCGGATCTTGAATATAAGGGGCCTAAGGTTGACAAGGTGGTCGCTTACCTCCCTGTCTTCCCTGGCACGAACTGCGACTACGATTCGGCCAAGGCGTTCCGCAAGGCCGGAGCAGAAATCCGGACATCCGTGTTCCGTAATCTTTCGGACAAGGATGTGTTCGAGTCGATCGCTGAGATGAAGAAGAACATCGACGAGTGTCAGATTCTGATGCTCAGCGGTGGGTTCTCGGCTGGTGACGAGCCTGACGGAAGCGGCAAGTTCATCGCGAATGTTCTGAATCACAAGGACATCGCGACGGCGATCGAGGGGTTGCTTTCCCGTGGTGGTCTGATTCTGGGAATATGCAATGGTTTCCAGGCGCTCGTGAAGTCGGGTCTGCTGCCTTACGGGGAGCTCGGCAAAGTGACGAAGGACTCTCCTACCCTGTTCCGCAACGACATCAACAGGCACATCTCGCAGATGGTGACGACCCGTGTGGCTTCGACCAACTCTCCTTGGCTCAAGGGGATGACGGTCGGTGATGAATATGCGATTCCGGTGAGTCACGGCGAGGGTAAGTTTGTGGTGAGCGAGGAGTTGGCGCGTGAGTTGTTCGCCAAGGGGCAGGTGGCGTTCCAGTATGTGGATCCGCTGACGGATGAGCCTACGATGGAGTCGCCTTACAACCCTAACGGGTCTTACTACGCCATCGAGGGCATCATCAGCCGTAACGGTCAGATTCTGGGGAAGATGGGTCACAGCGAGAGGTACGAGAGGAATCTGTTGAAGAACATCGAGGCCGACCTTGAGCAGCCGCTGTTCGAGAATGCTGTCAGGTACTTTATTGGATAGATTTTCGTTTGGGCGCAGGTGGTCAAATGCCACCTGGCACCCTGCGCTTCGCGCCCTGTCCGGGTAAATGGGTGCCACAGTGGCATTTGACCACCAACGCAAAACAACTAACTGTTGTTGAAGCCACTGCGGTTGCTGAGTTTATTGAAGCATCGGGATGATCATTGAATATGATTGTTCAAGGCCGGTACGGTCAAGCACCACCACCGCTCCCTACGCTTCGCGCCCTATCCGGGTAAATGGTCGCAGCGGTGGTGCTTGGCCGCATCGGCGAGGGCAGTAACCGATCACTGAGCCTGCCGAAGTGACCTTGGAGGCAAAAGAATATTGAAACGTTGCTTCGACAAGCTCAGCAACCATAATAGTTTGATGATGCGGCACTTATCAAAGCACTACGACTTCATCGAATAGGATTTGATAATGCCGCGCGAAGAGCGGTTGCAGAATATGACTTTGGCGGCCCTTTACCCGGACAGGGCGCGAAGCGTCGGGCCGCCAAAGTCATATTCAGCGATAGCGGCAAAAAACGACAAATGAACAGTATAAGAACAATGGAAAAGAGGAATATAATACACGATGGGGTGTCCATCAAGATCTTTGAGACGGATGATCCACAGAAGGTGATCATTCATTTCACGGACGACATCACGGCCTACAACAAGATCAAGAAGGCGGTGATCAAGGACAAGGGAATATTCTGCAACGGGATTTCTTGCGAGATATCCAGACTGCTGCAGAAGGGCGGAGTGCCGACCCATTTCATCGAGCAGATCTCCGACACGGAACAACTTTGCTGGAAGTCGAAGGTGATCCCGATGGAGGTGATCGTGCGGAATGTGATCGCCGGATCGATGGCCCAGAGGCTGGGACTGGAGGAAGGCATCGTGCCTAAGGAACCGGTCTATGACCTCTGCTACAAGTCAGACATCCTCTGCGACCCGATCATCAACGACTACCACGCCGTGGCCCTCGGCCTCGTGAGCAAGGAAGAGCTTGAACGGATATATTCATTGACAAAGCAGGTCAATGGCATTTTGACTCCGGTGTTCAAGGAGATCGGCATCACGCTGGTGGACTTCAAGATAGAGTTCGGGCATCTGTCGGACGGACGACTCGTGATGAGCGATGACATCACCCCTGACAGCGCCCGCTTCTGGGACATTGCCACCGGCGAACGCCTTGACAAAGACCGCTTTCGCAAGGACAACGGACACGTCGGCGATGCCTACAAGACCGTGTTCGAAAGGTTGACCGGGAAAACGGCCTGACCGGCACTTCCGGCAGAAACAATGAATATTCAATGGAAATCACCAATGAAATTTCGGGAATATTCTGAAATTTAGTACATTTGAAGTTCCGTCAAACCTAACTTTGGAAAGATGCTTAAAATGAGCCGACATATTCTTGCAACCATCTGCGTTCTGGCCGCATCCACGCTGGCTTTGAAGGCCCAGGACTACCAGTCCAGCATCCGCAAATGGAATGAGGGTCCTCTGACTCTACAGGATTTTCAGGTACGGGATATGTGGACCATCAACGACAAGGAATCCTGTCTGCTCACCTATGGAATCAGATGGAACGTTGAGAAAAAGAGGTACGGCAACCTTGTGTACCATAGAGACGCCACTGAAGCCTATATGGATAATGTGAACTCCTGGATAAGAACGGGTTACGACTCTCCGGCGACGCTGAAATACATGCAGGTTTCCTTTGACATCATCGAACTCACACGCAGAAAGTTCCAGAACGAGGCCGACACCTCAAGCACGAACTTTCTGACTCTGGCAAACTTCTACAACAACGTCGGCACGAACGCCCTCAACGAGTTCAAAGCCGCATCCAGAATGGGTCAGGACACCACTGTGGTCAATCAGTACCGTGCAAAAATCAGCAAGGCACTTGATGAATATGTTCTCACAGACTCCGAACCGACAATCCGGTTCAGGAAGTTCGGAGCAGGAGTCAGAGTGGGCATAGGAAGCGAGTTCTTCCTCGGCCAAAGCACCGACTATCTCACACCTTCGGGAGGGATGACGTGGGGATTCGAGATTTCCCTGTCACGTTTCAGGTTCAATCTTGACGGACTTTTGGGTGTCGGAGGCAGGCTCAAGAAAGACGTACCTTACTCCAAGGCCGACTACGATTGGAGGGAAGGAGATGCTTTCAGTGGCGGAAACATCAATCAGACATTCGGTTACACAATAATCGACAACAAAAAGGTCACACTTGCCCCGATGGCCGGGATCGGAGTCGGATTCATCGACAGGTACAACGATGATGCCCCAGAAGGCAAAAAGAACGAGGAGATGGCTGGATTCAGAATGTTGGCCGGCGTTGATTTCGATTGGAAAATCAGAAGGTACTACACAAGATTATCCTACGATAAGATCTATGCCGAATCCAACATCAGGTTCAGACTATATGCGGCCAGAACCAATCTGCCGTCACCGTGCAGCGCGTGGAGTATAAACTTAGGAGTAGCCTACGAATTATATGCAAGAGCTGTAAAATAACATAATATTCATTGAATATGAGACCTTTATTTCTGACAAATACTCTTACTCACAAGAAAGAGCTTTTCAAGCCGATCCAACCGGGACACGTGGGGATGTACGTCTGCGGACCTACCGTCTATGGAGAGACTCACTTGGGACACGCCCGTCCGGGAGTGACTTACGATGTGCTTTTCAAACTGCTCAAGCATCTGGGCTACAAGGTGCGCTATGTGCGCAACATCACCGATGTGGGACACCTTGAGCACGACGCTGACGAGGGTGAGGACAAGATCTCAAAGAAGGCCAGGCTGGAGCAGCTTGAGCCTATGGAAGTCGTGCAGACCTACACGTTCCGTTACCACGAGGCGATGCGCCAGCTGAACGTGGCTCCGCCATCAATCGAGCCAAGGGCATCGGGACATATCATCGAACAGATCGAGACCATCAAGAAGATTCTGGACGCAGGCTATGCCTACATCTCCAACGGCTCCGTCTATTTTGACGTGGAGAAATACAACAAGGATCATCACTACGGCATCCTTTCGGGACGCACTCTGGACGACACCCGTGAGGGCACCAGAGAGCTGGACGGCCAAAGCGACAAGAAGGCCCCATACGACTTCGCGCTCTGGAAAAAGGCTGAGCCTAAGCACATTATGCACTGGCCAAGTCCGTGGAGCGAAGGCTTCCCGGGATGGCATCTGGAATGCTCCGTGATGGGCGAGAAATACCTCGGCAACGAGTTCGACATCCACGGTGGCGGAATGGACCTGATGTTCCCCCACCACGAGTGCGAGATAGCCCAGAATGTGGCCAGCCGCCATACCCAGGGCGTGCACTATTGGGTCCACAACAATATGATCACGATCAACGGACAGAAGATGGGCAAGTCCCTTGGCAACTTCATCAGCCTGCCTCAGCTTTTCAGCGGACAGCACGAGAAACTCACGCAGGCATATTCACCGATGACAGTCCGGTTCTTCATTCTTCAGGCTCACTACCGCAGCACGCTGGATTTCAGCAACGAGGCATTGCAGGCGGCCGAGAAGGGATTGAAGAGAGTGATGCAGGCGGCGAAGGATCTGCGCGCGTTGGCTTCGGCGGCCGGGATCAGTGACACCGAAAAAGGTACGGAAGGCAATCCGGTGGAGGCGATGCAGTACGGCGAGTTCATCACAGCCACGGCTCCGGACACCTGCCCGGCGACTTCCGAGGAGGTCAAAGGAATATTCAATGCCGTTTATGAGGCGCTTTGCGATGACCTCAACACGCCTATAGCGCTGTCGCACATCTTCGACGCGGTACGGCTGATCAACTCGGCAAAGGCCGGAGCCCTTCGACAGGCTCAGGGACCGGATGGGCAGGCCCAAGGAACGTTAAGCAAGGGCGACCTGGAGACTCTGACGCAGCTTTTCAATGACATCGTATTCGGGGTTCTCGGACTAAAAGACGAGGCGGCGGCCGAATCAGGGAAAGGGCAGGAAATAGTCTCCGGATTGATGAATATGGTACTGGAAGAGCGCGCCAAGGCCAAGGCCGCGAAGGACTGGGCGGCCAGTGACGCCATCAGGGATCACCTCAAAGCCCTCGGCATCACCGTAAAAGACACCAAGGACGGGGCCGAATGGACTATCCAATAACCGTCTAAAGAATATTAAGGATTGGATTCTTCAGGTTAAGATGCCGAAGAATCCAATTCTGATGAAAAACGAATAACAATAGAATAATATGAAACACAGATATATTTCCGTCTCTGTTATGTGCTCCGATCTGATGAATCTGGGGCAGGACATCAAGACATTGGAGGAGAATGGAGCGGATATGCTCCACGTAGATGTGATGGACGCTCATTTCGTCCCGAACCTCACTTTCGGTCCGGATTTCATCAAAGCGATGCAGGCTGTCACCACGATGCCGGTTGACGTGCACCTTATGGTGGAGGATCCGGAACTCATAATGAACAAGTTCCCGGTCAGGAAGGGCGACATAGTATCCCCTCACATCGAGGTCAAGAAAGATTACCGCGCACTGGCGGACAAGGTTCACGCAGCCGGCGGACTTTTCGGCCTTGCCGTCAATCCGGAGACACCGGTGGAGGCCATCAAAGAGTATCTGGACGTGCTTGACACGGTCACGCTTATGCTTGTGCATCCCGGAGCCGCAGGAGCCAAGATGGTGGACGGCATTATGAACAAGGTCACCGAGATGCGCAAGTTTCTCAATGCCAACGGTCGTGAGGACATCCTCATCAGTGTTGACGGAAGCGTCAGCAAGGAAAGAGCCAATCTTATGGCCGGGATGGGAGCCGACATATTCGTAGGCGGCACCGCCGGCATCTATAGAAAAGGGATGGCCCTTTCCGAGACCATCCCTCAAATGCGGGCCGCCATAGATTTTTAGAGGCGCGCCCAACTATCTTACTCCACGTTTCAGAACCCAGAGTAATCTGTCTGAAGCGTGGAGCATTTATATTCATTGACTTTCCCGCTCCCAGGGATTGTCTGGGTGGCGCGGATCTCCCAGTTCTGAACCTTTGCAGGGTCTCCACCAGGGGCTTCGATGAACCAATAGTACTGCGGTGTGCTTCTCGCCCAAGTGGCTGTCGCGCGGCCTAACACATTGTAGAAGAATGAGACAACGCAGATGTCATTGATCTTGGCAGGGA
>CAVBMN010000098.1:0-8526 GCA_963596515.1 bacterium | reverse complement strand
AGTTGATCACGAACGGTTACGATGAGGAGGACTTCAAGAAGGACGTGGAGTTGGACGAGAATTTCAACATCACGCATACAGGACTTTTCGCTTCGGACGGCAATCCGGAAACCCTTTGGAGGGTCCTGGCCCGGAAATGCGGGGAGGATGAAGAGTTCAGACGCTCATTGAGGATAAGGCTGGTTGGGAAGACTGACAGGGAAATCACGGATTCCATCGAGGCGGCCGGACTTGGGGGCAACCTCAAAAATTTTGGCTATCAGGATCATGAAACGGCTGTCAGAGAGCAGCTTAACGCCACAGTCCTGATTCTTCCGCTAAGAAAGGAACCTGAATATCGCGCCGTACTGCCAGGAAAACTTTTTGAATATCTTGCCTCGCGCCGTCCGATTCTGGGAATAGGCCAGACCGACGGGGCGATGGCTCGGATTGTCGGTGAGACCGCTTCCGGGGTGGTTTACGACTGGGATGACGAGAAGAGGATCCGGACGTGGATTGATTTCTGTTGGGAGGAGTTCAAGAATGATGAGCTTCACGACAACACATCGGACATCTCGCGGTTCACGCGCCGTAACCTGACGGCGAAACTGGCTGAGTTGCTGAATCAGATAACTGAAAAATAATATTCATAGATAATGAACAAGACTTTGATGAAGAAGATTGGAATATACGCCGGGATTGTGCTGCTGTTTTTGGCGCTGTCATACGGCTTTGTGCCGGAGGTGTTGACCGGCAAGGTGGTCAATCAGAGCGATATAACAGGCTATAGGAGTATGTCGCAGGAGGCTGTGACGTGGAACAACGCTCATCCGGACGATCCGACACATTGGACGGATTCTATGTTTGGAGGAATGCCGACGACATCGTTTATGCCATCGAATGACGGAGACTGGACGCAGTCATTGTACAATCTTCTTATGAAGGGGAAGAGACCGGCGAACTGGTTGTTCATATCCTTGCTGGGAGCGTTCCTGCTGATGCTTTCGCTTGGTGTGGACAAGGTTCTGGCCATCGGCGGAGCGGTCGCCATCACATATTGCTCGTACAACTTCCAGATCATTCAGGTGGGGCACAACACCAAGATGCAGGCGATAGCGTTCCTGCCTTGGGTGCTGGCGGCGGTGATATTCACTTACCGCTCGGCGCTTCGGCCTTGGTTGGGTTCGGCCTTTCGACAAGCTCAGGGACCGGACAAATCTGTCGCTGAGCCTGTGGTTCGACAGGGCTCACCAACCATCGAAACGACTTCAGCGAAAGGCTGGAAATCCTGGCTTCCGAAAACCTTGCTGGGGGCCGTTCTGTTCGGCTTTGCCCTGAGTTTCCAGATCAAGGCCAACCACCAGCAGATCACCTACTATCTTGCGATAATGATCGTGATCTATGCGCTGTATGTGTTCCTTAGGATCTGTTTCGACAAATCGGATCACTTCGGCAAGCTCAGTGACCGGCGTGGCGCTTTCGGCCGCTTCTTCGCTGCCAGCGCGTTGCTTCTGGTCGTGGGTCTTGTCGGCATCGGCACCAACACCATCAAACTTGCCCCGCTTTATGAATATACCAAACACACAATGCGTGGCGGTTCGGAACTCTCTCATCCTGAGGGCGGTGAGATCAATAACACCGGTCTCCAACTCGACTATGCCACAGCTTGGTCTTATGGATGGGAGGAACTCCCTAATCTGATGATTCCGAATTTCAACGGCGGATCGTCAGCCGGCTCGGTAAATCCGGACAAGTCGGAGGTCGTGAAACTGTTCCGTCAAGCCGGTCAGGGCAACGCCAACGAAATAGCCAAGTCCCTGCCACTTTACTGGGGACCTCAGCCTTTCACCGCCGGCCCGATGTATATGGGAGCCATCACGATCTTCCTGTTCATCCTCGGTCTGTTTCTCTACAAAGGAAAAGAGAAATGGTGGCTTCTGGCCACGACCATTGTGGCCGTCTTCCTTGCGCTCGGCAACCATCTGATGTGGTTCACGAAACTGTTCTTCGATTACGCTCCGATGTACAGCAAGTTCCGAACAGTCTCGATGGCCTTGATTGTCTTGCAGTTCACACTTCCAATGCTCGGCTTCATCACCCTGGACAGAATCCTTAAGCGTGAATATTCAAAGAACGAGTTTCTGAAGGCGGGTTGGATCGCCCTTGCGCTGACCGCCGGGTTCTGCCTTCTCTGTGCCTTGATCCCAAGCATCGCCGGCTCATTCTCCGGCAGGGCTGACGCACAGATGCAGGACATCATTGTGGATGCTCTCAAGGCTGACAGAAAGCACATCCTCTCTGTGGATGCCCTGTGGTCGATGATCTTGATAGTCATTACTTTCGGTCTCATTCTCTGGGCTTACAGCATTCCGAAGAACGCCCCGAAATCCTACGAAAGCGACCCTCACATCGGCAATGCCCGCAGAATGCAGGCGATGGCGGGAATATGTCTCCTCGTGTTTGTGAATATGTTCGCGGTCGGGAAGCGTTACCTCAATTCGGACAGCTTCACGACCCCTCGCCAGTTCAACAACCAGTTCGCCGCCAGGCAGGTGGACAAACTGATCCTTGAGGACAAGTCCCCGTCCTACAGGGTTGTCGATCTGAGCGCCGACATATTCAATGACTCTTTCAATCCTTATTGGCACAAGTGTGTCGGAGGTTACAGTCCGGCGAAGTTGCAGCGCTATCAGGATTTGATCGACCGCCACATTGTCAAGGAGTTGCAGAGCGTGGCGGCAAACACACGCAGTGCGAAGACCATCGAGGAATTCCAAAGTGGAATCAGGAATATTCAGGTGCTTTCAGCGCTGAATACCAAGTACTTCATTCTTGGAGCGGATATGCCGCCGGTTGAGAATCCTGAGGCTTTTGGCCCAGCGTGGTTCGTGGATTCGTTCGTTCCCGCTGAGACTCCGGACGAGGAGATCGCTCTGATAGATTCCGTGGATTTGAGGCATACGGCGGTGATTGGTTCCGATTTTGCTGAGGCACGTGCCGGTTTAGCTTCTGCGCGTGGTTTCGATGATGGAACGGATGACTCCGCTATTGGCTTGGTTCAGGAGGACGGTTCTGTTGATGTCTCCTCATACAATCAGAGCACAGACTTCATTCAGATGACCTCTTATGCTCCGAACGAACTCCGTTACCATTACAGCACGTCAACAGCCCGCACGGCCATATTCAGTGAGATCTATTATCCTGACGGCTGGACTGCCACGGTGGATGGCTCTCCTTTGGATCTGTTCCGTGCCGATTGGATTTTCCGCGCCGCCGATCTTCCTGCCGGCGAGCACGACATTGTGATGCGTTTCGAACCGAAAATCTACACTGTCAGCGAGAAGGCCTCCAGAGCATCCTCTCTGGCCTTGTTCATCCTTCTGGTCCTTTCGCTTGCAGGCATCGCTGTCACCCGTAAGGACAACCGTTAATTGCTCTATTAAAAATTATGTCAGAGATATCCAGAAGGCTTTTTCTCAAGAAAGGAGTGGCGGGTTTGGCTGCCGTCGCAGTAGCTCCGGGACTTGTCTCGTGTGTGGGACAGAAAGAAGATGCTAAAATCAGACAGGCGGCTCCATTGGCCGGAAAATATGACGTTATCGTCGCAGGTGGAGGTCCTGCCGGTTTCATCGCCGCAATAACCGCGGCACGTCTGGGTGCGAAGACAGCCCTCATCGAACGCTATGGCTTTCTCGGTGGAATGGCGACCACGGGGTATGTGACCCCTATCAGCGTGTTCGCCAAGGACCACAATCTCGTGATCGGTGGCATTCCTTGGGAGTTCGTGCTGAGGCTCGAATCAATGGGCGGTGCCTTCATCGAGTGGCCGAAAGCGAATATCGACTTTGACATTGAACTCTACAAACTTTGTTGTCAGAGAATGGTGCTGGAGGCCGGAGTGGATCTCTATATGCACTCGGCGATGATAGGCTGCGAGATGGAGGGCAAACGCATAACCTCGGTGATCATCGAGAATAAAAACGGTCTGGAAAGCCTTGAGGCTGAAAGATTTATTGACTGCACTGGTGATGCGGATCTTGCGAATATGGCCGAGGTACCTATGCAGGAGAACCCCGATGGTGAAGTCCAGCCGTCATCTTTCTGCTTTATCCTTTCGGGAGTTGACACGGACAGCGAACTGCTCAATAAGTGTATGTACCACAACGGCATCAACGGCCCGAGCCAGTGCCGTCATGTAAGAGAGAAACTCCTCGCCTTGAAAGAGACACATCCTGAAATCCCGGATTTCGGTGGTCCTTGGTTCAACAACGTGCTCCACAAAGGCAGTGTGGCGGTCAACATCACCCGCCGCGCGGCCATTTCCACAGACAACCGGAATTTCACCACAGCGGAATGCCAATTGCGGGAGGACATATTCCTTTTCGCCTCGCTGCTTAAAGAGAACTTTCCGGAATTCAAGGATAGCTATGTCGCTTCTACCGCACCGCAGGCCGGAATACGCGAGTCCCGCCGCATCAAGGGAGTCCACACCGTCACGGCCGATGAATATGTGAGCGGCTTCCACTATGAGGACAGCATCTCGCGCGGCATACATCCGATTGATATGCACGCCAGCAAGGGAACCAAGCAGATGCGCATAGACCTCAAGCAGCCGGCGTATGTGCCGTACAGGGCTCTGATTGCTCCTGAATATCCCAACCTGCTTGTCGCCGGGCGTTGCATCTCCACAGACCGTCAGGCTCTCGCCTCACTCCGCGTGATGGCGAGCTGTATGGGCACAGGCCAGGCGGCCGGTGCCGCCGCTGCTCAGAGCATCTCCGAAGGCCGGAATGTGCAGGACATTGATGTCGAAACACTTGTCGGCACCGTCCGCGGACTTGGAGCTATCATCTAAGATGCCGTTTTGATTTGTTTGAAATGTTCTTTGAGGTGAAAAATCTTCAAACAAATCAAAACAACTTCTAAATAATCTTGTGGCACTTAACATATTTATAATGAGTGTAAAATACAATGTCCTGGTGCGAAGTTCCGTACCAGGACATTGCTTATGAAATTGACAGTTAATTAGTTGGCTGCCACGTTGGAAGGGCTTTATTTGATCCGGAATCTGTAAATCTGTCCGTCGCGCGGCTGTCTGCTGACGTGCATAACCATATATAGCCACTTCCCTTTGATGTCCACACCTTCAGGTTCGTGGTGCAAGTCGTTCAGGTTGACAGTCTTGACCAATGTCTTGCTATCCATATCCACGACGTGAAGCAATCTGTCGTGTGGCGGATAGCCATCGCCGAGGTAGGCATAGCGTCCCTTGATGACACTGCCTTGATATATTTTTATGCCAGGAACATAAAATTCGTCCAACACATCTTTCTGAGTAAGGTGCACCTCTCCGTTCCCGTCGGAGTCCTTCAATGTCGGAAGTCTGAATTTCTTGATCAGTTTCCGCATCTCGCCGCTTGATCCGTAGGTGTAGATGATCTTGTGCTTCCTGTCGATGAACCAGTCGAACGATCCTGTGTAGCCTTCTCCCGTGTGAAAAAGTTTCTGTACAATCGTTCCTCCTTCCAAGGTGATGTCGGTCACATAGCAGCAGTGATCTCCCTTGCATCCAGAGATGTAGAGCAGCGGAAACTTGGAGCCTTTTTCCACGCCGAACGAGGCGTTGTTGCAGTGCGAGGTGTTCCCCTTAAGTTTGAATGTGGAGACGAACTCGTTCTTTTTCAGATCAATGACGACGCACTGCCCTTTGTCGTGCAGAACAAATCCGTACTTCCCGTGAATGGCGAATCCCTGTGTCGCCCCCTTGACCTTGACATTCTCTGGAGTCAGTTTCCCGAGGTCGCACACAAATTCCGGAGTCAGTTCAGGTCCTTTGTATTCCTGAGCTGAAGCCGCCCAACCCGTAACTAGCGCCACTGTCAGTGCCGCAATGAAATTTCTGATCATTTTTCTTACTTTTTATGAATATGGTAAAGTTACATCTTTCATCTCAGACCGCAAAGCCATATGCTGATTTTTCAACGTTTCACGGCATCCGAAAACGTCCTGCCATCCATATCCTGTGTCCCAAAGTCGCTCCTTCACTCACAGTTACCTTAGTGTGTGTCGGCTCGTGAGGCGACTTGTTATGCCGAATTGGATTTCTGGTTTGTAAGGTTTAATTTTGTGACAAATTGCACACATTATGAATCCTGTCACCGTAAGACTTTTGAGCCAACAGTTGATTTGTCCTCAGTTCACTAAGCCGGAGGAGGTGGTCTCGTGGTTCGGGGCGATGCAGGGGCAGGAGTACCGGATGGTTCGCTGGGCGGTGGCGATGCGGACCAAGAGGCCGTCCCTCAAGGCGTTCGAGAAAGCGTTCAACGATGGACGTATTATCCGCACACATCTGCTGCGATGCACCTGGCAACTGGTTGCGGGTGAGGATCTTGGCTGGATCCTGTCTGTCTGCCGGGCGAAGGCGTTGTCCGGGCTTCGAGGCTGGATGACCGCCAACCGGATCTCCATCCCGGCGGAAGAGCAGGAGCGGATTTCGGGAATATTCGAGGAAACCTTGCTTCGGTCGCAGAGTGCTCAGAAGGCGGATTTTGTCGCTGCCCTCGCCGAGCGTGGAATCACGATGGACGACCATCGGCTGTCCTACCATATTCGTCTGGCGGAACTTTTTGGGCTTCTTTGCAGCGGCGACCTGCACCAGATGAAAAGCACATATTCCCTTGTCCGAGAAAAAATTAAGGATCCTTTGAATATGTCGGAAGAGGCCGCTTTGGGGATGCTGGCACGGAAATATTTTCGAAGTCACGCTCCGGCGACATTCGAGGATTTTCTTTGGTGGTCTGGTCTGAATGTAAGTGACTGCCAGAAGGCGATTGAAATCATTGAACACGAATTAGTTGAAGAGTTATGGAAAGGGCGCAGGTTCTATATTCACGAATCCTGTCGCTCCAGAGGTTTCCGCTCCGGAACAGTTCATCTCATCGCTCCGTATGATGAATATCTCATCGGCTACAAGAGCCGTGATGTCGTCCTTCCGCCCGAGCATTCCCATAAAGCCCACAGCAACAATGGAATATTCCAGCCCGTCGTAGCCCTTGACGGTGAGATTGTCGGCAACTGGTCTCCGACCTCCAAGGACGGCCGCTTCAAGATCTTCAAGGAAGGCATTTCCATTCCCGAGGACACCCTCACCGCCCGCTTCTCCGCCTACCGCCAGTTCGCTTGTGGAGACTGATACTTTAATATTTAAGAGAATCATTGACTGTTCTCACCTTTGAGTCGGATAAAGGGCAATTTGTGAAAGTGCAGATTGTTAGCGTTTTATTATCCACGACGCTCCTATATAATATGCAACATTTGTGGGGTAAACGAAACGTGAGAATGAAACAGATTTGTCAGAATTGTCGTATTTAGGTTAGAAATTTTTCTAATGAAAAAGGCTCTGATAATGTTCTTCGTAATTGTCTTGATGTTGATTATTGGGGCAATCATAGCTTTTGCGACATATTGGATTGCAATCACAGTATTTCACGCTAATATCAGCCGGAATGGCTTGGTTGTCAACATAATAGCGGACGCAGTAATTTTCTGTTCTTTTCCTTTGATATACTTATACATCAAGAAAGCAAAAATGAAAAGATAACTAAGAAGCTGTTTTGATTTATTTGAAATGTTCTTTGAGGTGAAAAGATCATTAAAAACAAATCAAAACAGTTTCTGAGTATGTTTTTTTGTCCTGCGAAAGTCTTCTTTCCCGGACATATTGGTGATATTGCACGTTTTCTCCGGTAGAATGTCGTTTCGGTGGACATTTCTGTTTTGCTCCCGGTGTTGGCAATCAATCTTGACGAATATGTCGTCATTTAGACTTACCATAAATGTCGTTGTTGTTAATCTGTTTATTATTAATGTGTTGTGGAACGCTGGTGGTCAAAATGGAAGGCCAGCGTTTCACAACTGATTGAGAGTCAGTTGGTGAAGTTCCACCGCTTTATTATCAATGTTTTACGAAATCGTACACTACTTCGGATGATTTATGTGGCTGTAAAAGAATTACAGCAAGTCCAACGGTATTCCCCTTTCCGCAATTTTTGTAACGTGAAAAATTCGGGGAGGGGAATACCGCTGGACTCCCTCAACTGCGATTGACTGCTGGGTCTGATGACGTGACATCCAGAACGCTTCGATGCTTCGACAAGCTCAGCTACCGAAAACTCAGCGACCGGGTTATCTTATAGAGACTGGTATGCCTTGCGGTGATAGGTTTGCCTTACAGCGAATGCAGGAAGCCGAAGGCGTGACTCCAGTTCTGGAAACCGAGGTCGGCTTTGCTCATCAGGATGTTGAACATTCCGGAGTCGTAGAAACGCATCTCAAGGTCGTCATTCTCATCGAGTTGGAGAAGATTGACGGCGTCCGGATGCTCATTGCGGATCTCCTCGAAGTACGGCCGGCCGAGGATCTTGAAGCCGTCGGCATCGTCATCGCACTCGGCAAAGTCGATGGCCATCGCCGGCTCCGCAAGTTCCTGATCCTCATCGTCCACGAGGATGCACGAGTTGAAGGTCTCCATATTGATCTGCTTGGCGT
>CAVBMN010000097.1:0-8645 GCA_963596515.1 bacterium | reverse complement strand
CAATCTTGGCATTTCAGAAACCGGACAAGGTGATAATGCTCGAAGGCACCGATACCGTCGGCCGCTTCGAATTCAGGCCTCTTGAGCCTGGATACGGCCAGACTATCGGCAACGCCCTCCGACGCATCCTTCTCGCCTCTCTGGAAGGTTTTGCTATCAGTCAGATCAAGATCTCCGGCGTGGACCAGGAGTTCGCGACGATTCCTGGTGTGATCGAGGGAATGCAGGACATCATTCTGAACCTCAAGCAAGTCAGGTTCAAGAGAATGGTCGATTCTGTTGACTCCGAGGTAGCAAACATCATAATTAGCGGTAAGAATGAGTTTACCGCAGAGGATATTTCTAAAGGATTGTCTTCTTTCAAGGTGTTGAACCCAGAGCAGCACATCTGCTCACTCGAACCGTCTGTCACACTTGAGATCTCGTTGACCATCACTAAGGGGCGCGGATTCGTCCCTGCCGAGGAGATGAGGGAAGAGAGCACCCCGATAGGAACCATTCTTGTCGATGCTGTCTATACCCCTATCAGAAAGGTCAACTGGACTGTCGAGAACTGGCGTGTCGAGCAGAAGACCGACTACGAGAAGCTCAATCTTGAGATAATCACCGATGGATCTATCTCTCCTAATTTGGCGCTTCAGGAGGCGGCGAATATCCTGATCTATCACTTCAAGCTTTTCACGGATGACAAGAAGATCTCCCTTGAGACCGCTGTCGAGTCTGATTCCAAGGAACTTGACGAGGAAAGCCTCAGGATGAGACACCTTCTTCTCACCAAGCTTTCGGATATGGGTCTCTCAGTCAGAGCCTATAACTGTCTGAAAGCGGCTGACATCGACACATTCGCGGATCTTGTTTCCTATTCCAGAAACGAACTGATGAAGTTCAGGAACTTCGGAAAGAAATCCCTTAATGAGATCGACCAGCTTGTGGAGAAGATGAAGCTCCAGTTCGGGATGGATGTAAGAAAATATAATATTGAACCCAAGAAAAAGAACGCATAGAAATGAGGCACAATAAAGCAATCAATCATCTTGGCCGCAAGTCTGGCCACCGTAAGGCTCTGTTGGCCAATATGGCGAATTCTTTGATTATGCATAAGAGGATCACTACAACAGTGGCTAAGGCAAAGGCTCTTAAGTCATACGTTGAACCTCTCATCACCAAGTCAAAGGAAGACACGACTCATTCCCGCAGAACCGTTTTCAGCTATCTTAAGAACAAGGAGGCTGTCAAGGAACTCTTCGGAGTCGTTTCAGCGAAGGTCGCTGATCGTCCAGGTGGCTACACCCGCGTGCTCCACTTAGGTTTCCGTCAGGGTGACGGAGCCGATATGGCGCTTATCGAGCTTGTTGATTTCAACGAGGCTGCCCTTACCGCCAAGAAGGAGGAGAAGAAGTCAACCCGTCGTAGCCGCGCCAAGAAGGCTGACGCTCCGAAGGTTGAGGAGACACCTGCGGAAGCTCCTGCACAGGAGGCTCCAAAGGCTGAGTAACATTCTTTACAGACACAAGCGAAATGGCGACCGGATTACGGCCGCCATTTTTTTAATCTTTTTTATCCTGAATATGGTAATGTAACCACATTTTTCTTATCTTTGTGTTCAGAAAGGGTGCTGGAGGCCCTTTTTTTTAGGAATATTTTCTAAATCGTTATAACTAATCAATTTATGAATTATCTGTTCTATTTCGTACCAGCGGCTTCTGTGATAGCCCTCTTCTTTGCGTGGCTCTTCTACCACCAGATGAAGAAAGAGAATGAAGGTACACCGACTATGAAGGAAATCGCCCAATATGTTCGTGAGGGCGCGATGGCATACCTCAAGCAACAATACAAGGTTGTTGGAATCGTGTTTGTCATTCTTGCTGTCTTGTTCAGCATCCTTGCCTTTGGCTTTGGTGTGCAGAACAAATGGGTCCCTTTCGCTTTCCTGACCGGTGGATTCTTCTCGGCTCTCGCCGGCTATATCGGTATGAGAACCGCGACATACGCTTCAGCAAGAACTGCCAACGCTGTCAGCAAGTCTCTGAACTCCGGACTTAAGCTTGCTTTCCGTTCCGGAGCCGTGATGGGACTTACCGTTGTCGGTCTCGGACTTCTCGACATTTCAATCTGGTGGGTGATCCTGAACGCTTTCGTGCAGGAGGCCAGTGAGTCGCAGACTTTGGTTGTGATCACGACGACTATGCTTACATTCGGAATGGGCGCTTCGACCCAAGCCTTGTTCGCAAGGGTCGGTGGCGGTATCTACACCAAGGCCGCTGACGTGGGTGCCGACATTGTCGGAAAAGTTGAGCAGGATATTCCTGAGGATGATCCAAGGAATCCAGCCACAATCGCTGACAACGTAGGCGACAATGTCGGTGACGTCGCCGGAATGGGTGCGGATCTTTATGAGTCATATTGCGGTTCAGTCCTTGCGACTATGGCTCTTGGAGCGTCGGCTTTCTTTGGAGATGTTGACGCGCAGATGCGTGCCATTATCGCTCCTATGATGATCGCCGCCATAGGTGTTGTCCTTTCAATTATAGGAATATATGCCGTCAGGACGAAGGAAGGCGCTGGTCTCCAACAGCTCCTTAAATCTCTAAGCATAGGTACAAACCTCAGCGCCTGCCTTATCGCCGTGCTGACATTCGTTGTGTTCTATGTGCTCGGTTTTGCCAATTGGTGGCAGCTCAGCCTTTCTGTGATCGCTGGCCTGCTTTCCGGAGTCATCATCGGAAAGGCTACCGAGTACTATACCTCGCACTCCTACAGGCCTACACAGGATCTTGCCGAGAGCTCACAGACCGGTCCGGCCACCGTGATCATCAACGGAATTGGCCTCGGTATGATCTCAACCTGCATCCCTGTCGTGACCATCGTTGTCGCTATCCTGATATCTTACCTTTGCGCCACAGGATTCTCTTTTGATCCGGCTTATATCAGCAATGGCCTTTACGGAATCAGCATCGCGGCTGTCGGTATGCTCTCAACCCTTGGAATCACCCTTGCGACCGACGCTTATGGCCCTATCGCCGATAACGCCGGCGGCAATGCCCAGATGAGCGAGCTGGATCCGGAGGTGCGCCGCCGCACAGACACACTTGACGCTCTTGGCAACACGACGGCTGCCACCGGCAAGGGATTCGCTATCGGTTCCGCAGCCCTTACAGCGCTTGCGCTCCTCGCTTCTTACATTGAGGAAATCAAGATCGGACTCCAGCACGTCGGCACAGCTGTGCTCCAGATCGGTGACAAGGTTGTCAATGTGGCAGAGGCTACGATTCCTGAGATTGTAAGCTACTATCAGGTTAACCTGATGAATCCGCGTGTCCTTGCCGGAGTATTCATCGGAGCGATGATGGCATTCCTTTTCTGCGGTATGACAATGAACGCCGTCGGACGTGCCGCACAGAAAATGGTAGTAGAGGTGCGTCGCCAGTTCAAAGAGATAAAAGGCATCCTTGAGGGTAAGCAACGCCCTGACTACAAGCGCTGTGTCGAGATCTCGACAAAGGCCGCGCAGCACGAGATGGTCGCTCCGGCACTCACGGCGATCATAGTTCCTGTCGTTGTTGGTATCATTCTTGGAGAGGCAGGTGTTATGGGACTTCTCATCGGTGGTCTTGGCGCAGGATTCATTCTTGCCATATTCCTTGCCAACTCGGGCGGTGCCTGGGACAATGCCAAGAAATATGTCGAGGACGGTCACTTCGGTGGCAAGAACTCTGTCAACCATCACGCCACCGTTGTTGGGGACACTGTCGGTGATCCTTTCAAAGACACGTCTGGACCATCGCTGAATATCCTCATCAAGCTTATGAGTATGGTGTCAATCGTGATGGCTGGACTGATCGTTATGATTCACGGTTGATGAAATGACGAACTTACTGTTATTATAATAATGAAAAAAGTTACCATTAGAGATGTGGCGAGAGAGGCCGGGGTGTCAGTCACCCTGGTTTCTTTCGTGATGAATGCCAAGATGGGCAAGGACGGTCGTCTGGACTGTCCTGTCAACCCTGATACGGCGGAAAGAGTCCTGCAAGTTGCCAAGAGACTTGGCTACAGGCGTAACAATGCGGCGGCGTCCCTGAGAAGCGGACGTTCCCACTCGATTGCGGTGATTGTCTCAGACATCGCCAACCCGTTCTTTGCGGAGATCTGCAGAAACATTGAAAACATTGCCTACAAGGCTGGCTACACTGTGATATTCGCCAGCTCAGAGGAGAATCCTCAGAAATTGTCTCATCTTGTGGAGACGATGGTGGGTTACAATGTTGAAGGACTGATCGTGGCTCCTTGTCTGGGCGGCGAACCCGCTCTTGCGAGAGCCTTGAGCATAGGAATCCCGACTGTCCTGATTGACAGGAATATGCCGGGCGATGAATTCGGACGTGTCCTTGTGGATAATGTCGATGCCGGAAAGATGGCCACAAAGTACCTGATCCATCAAGGTTTCGGCAAAATTGAGATGTTTACTTACAAGTCTGGTGTAACCAGTCTAACCGACAGGGAGGTCGGTTATACTATGGCTATGGAGGAAGCCGGTCTGAAGGATGATGTCAGAATCCATAAGATTGAATATGAGACTGAGGCGGCCAAGAAGGATGTGATCGAAATCTTCCGTGACGCTGTGAAGCGCGGCACCGAGGCGTTCATCCTTCCTACGAAAAGGATAGCGATGTACGGTTTCAACGCTCTGAATGTGTTGGGTCTCAATCTGCCGAAGGATTTCTCTTTCGTCTGCTTTGATGAGAGCGATGTCTATGAACTGAACAAGCCTGTTGTGCCTCACATTATCCAGCCTCTTGCCGAGATAGCGATCAAATCCTTCGATCTCCTTCAGAAGATGATTGACGGTAAGGCCACAGAGGAAGAAAAGACCTCCCTGCTCAACGTCAAACTTGTGCTGGGAGGCCGTTTCGGCGGTGAATCGACGCAAGCGTCGTTCTAGATAGTCGTATTGTAGATTTTTTCAGCTTGAGCCTTGCGGTAGGCATCCAGTTTTTCCGAGATCTCGGTGTCTTGGAGGGCGAGGATCTCTGCCGCAAGGATTGCTGCGTTTTTGGCTCCGCCTATAGCGACAGTTGCCACAGGAATCCCGGTCGGCATCTGGACCATTGACAGAAGGGAGTCCAGTCCTCCGAGTGCCTTTGTCTGCATCGGTACGGCGATCACAGGCAGTGTCGTCAGCCCAGCTGCCACGCCTGCAAGATGCGCCGCTCCGCCGGCCCCGGCGATGACCACTCCGAATCCGCGACCCTTGAGGCCTTTGGTATATTCAAACATCAGCTCCGGGGTTCGGTGTGCACTGATCACCCTTTTCTCGAACTCTATCCCGAAGTCGGAAAGAATCTGCTCGGCTCCGGACATAACATCATAGTCGCTCGTGGAGCCCATAATAATCGCTACTTTTAGCATAAAATTTATTGAATATAATTGAGAATATATTAGATTGTCTAAATAGTTAAGGATGGACAATTTTTGCCCACCCTGTTAATATCATACTTCAGTCCAGTGTATTCTTATACCGTCTTTCTCCATTCCTCGGAACCACGTCATCTGCCTTTTGGCGAACTGGTGGATGGCGTTGGCGAGGAGCGTCCGCATTTCCTCGAAAGTCAGGATTCCGAGGATGTACTGCGTGACGAATTTGTACTCAAGTCCATAATATACAAGGTCTTCGGCCCGGATTCCGCTGTCCAGAAGCCCTTTGACCTCCTCGATCATCCCGCCTGCAAGCCTTTCGTCAAGCCTCCGGTCAATCCTTGCGACCCTTTCCTCACGGCTGACTAAGGTCCCTATATAGTAAGGATTCTTTGGCATAAATCCGGTCCGTTTCACGGGATGCTCACGTTCGTACATCGCGACTTCCAAAGCCCTGATTATCCGTCTCTTGGATTGAAGAACCCCTTGATCGGGCAGCGGCCCGTAACCGCTCAGTTTGGCGATCAGGATCTCTGTGTCGTACTTCTCAAGCTCTTCCCTTAACTCCTCGTTTGGTGGAACCTGAGGCAGGGTGTAGCCACAGGTCGCGGCCTGGATGTAAAGCCCGGTGCCGCCGCACAGGATCGGAGTCTTGCCTCTGTCACGGATGTCTTTGTAGGCATATTCAAAAGCCTGCTGCCATTGGTAGAGGTCGAATCGTGTCCCGGCGGGCACTATGTCTATAAGGTGGTAGGGGACATCGCCATATTCATTAAGATCCTTTCCTGTGCCGATGTCCATTCCACGATAGACCTGCCGGGAGTCGGCGGACAGAATCTCCCCGTTTCCGCATTTGTGTGCCAGATCCACGGCATAGCGGGTCTTCCCGGAGGCCGTCGGCCCAAGCACAACAATCAGATCAATGGCTCCGGAAGCATATTCATTGAATATGCTCCCGAAGTCAATGTCCTCTGGTTCCGGCAGTGGAGCCGGGGGAGGGATGGGGATCGCCTCCCGCAACTTGTTCTGAGGTTTTCTGCTCATCCGTTAGTAGCCGAAGATGTCCTCAAGGGTGAGGTCGGTGACAGGGCCGAGCGAGCTGACGAAATCCATATCGATGCCTTCTTTTCCTTCCTTCTTGCCGAGGAATCCATAGACGTACTTGCGTCCCTTGATCCACTTCTCCTGGAATGCCTTGACATCGGCGAGGGTCATATTCTGCACCTTCTCGAACACAGCCTTCTCACGGTCTTCGGTGAGGCCATAGTCCTGTAGGTCAAGGTATTTGTAGAGAACGTTGATCCCGGTTGTTCTGTTTGTGCGGATGCCGGTGAGCAAGGCGGTCTTCGCGACTTCGAAAGCTTTCTCGGATTCAGGCATATCGTTGATGATGCTGTCGAACGCCTCTACGGCCTCTTTTGCCTTGTCGTTCTGTGAGGCGATGAAGGCGTAGAAGATGTAGTCGCAGTCATTGTAACCGAGGTCGCTGAGATAGGCCGCAGCTGAATATGCAAGGCCTCTGGCCTCTCGCATCTCCTGGAAGACGATCGCACCCATACCGCTGCCGAAGTAGGAATTGTACATCCTTGCCTCAGGATCGTTAACGGCGTTGAACTTCTCACCTCTGTCGGAATATTGCAAATAGTAGAACTGGTTCGCGTCGTAAGGAGCGATGAAGACCTCGCTGGAAGCGACCTGTCTGGATAGAGGGTGGATTCTTTCAAGAGGCTCCGGGTTCTCGCTTATCTTATGGTGCTCAGTGATCATCTTCTTGGCCGCAGCCTCGTCTGACGGGCCGTAGTAGAGAACGTCGTGCTTCTTGGTGTACAAGTATCTGACTGCCTGAAGAAGATCCTCGGAGGTGAGGTCTGCGATCTGCTCGTTGGTAAGGGTGGTCTTCTGGATGAACTCCGGACCGTAGAAGATGAACTTCTGAAGTGCGCTGAAGCAGGCTCTCTGGTTCAGTTTGTTGTCGGAGCGGCTTTTGAATATGTCTGATTTCAGTTCCGCAAGGATGGCTGTGTCAGGCTGCGCGTTGAAGATAAGATCCTCGATGATGTCCATAGCCTTGCCGACATTCTCGTCAAGCCCGCTTACACCAATGTAGGATTGTGTCGGACCGCAGGAAAGTCTCTGTGAGCAAGCAAGCTCATACATCTCTTTTTTGATCTGCTCGGCGGTTCTGGTCGGTGTCCCGAGGTAACCAAGATAGTCGAACGCCAGGTCGAGGCGCGGATCGCTTTGGGTCCCGCGGTCAAACACGCTGGTCAGAGTCGTGATGTCATTGATTTCGTTCTTCTTGTAGAGAAGTTCAACGCCTTCGGCCACGCTGCCCTTGGACATATCCTTGGAGAAATCCACGAACACCGGCTCGATAGGGGTGACCGGGGTATTCTGGATCTCGGTCAGGAACTCACTTTGCTTGTCACGGTTGGTCTCGATCGGGGTGATGGCAGGAGCGGCGATCTTCTCGATGTCCTTGTCCTCTCCGATGCGCTTATAGACAGCTACATAACTGTTGGCTCCGAGATGCTCGTTGGCCCAGTCCACGATCTGCTGCTTGGTGACTTTCTCAAGTCTTTGCATCTGTAACGCGTCGTCTTTCCAGCTATGTCCGTTGATGAAGGACTCGACAAAACTCATCGCCCTGTCCTCGTTGCTTTCAAGCTGACGCATATTCGAGAGCTTGTAGTTATTGATGGTGGACTGGATCAGGCTCTCGTCGAAGTCGCCGCTGCGGAGTTTGGCGACCTGCTCAAGGATAAGGTCACGGACTTGCTCAAGGGTCTGTCCCTCACGAGGATAACCTACGAGAAGGAACTCGCCGTAGTCCGGACGGGTGTAGTTGAACCCGTAGAACGTGTTGACTTTCTGCGCCTGGATGAGGTTCAGATCTCCAAGACCGGCCTTCCCGTTGTAAAGGATGTCGCCGACGATGTCACCGACCTCGCTTCTGAGGAAGTCGTTCGATCCCGGAACTCTCCAGCCCATCATCACGAACTCTGCGTCGAGTCCGTAAACGTCTTTCTGCACAGGAGCGGTGATGGCCTGCTCAGGCTCATATTCAAGATACTTGATGTCAGGGTTAGGCTTCCATTCCCCGAAGTATTTCTCGATCGTGGCAACGAAAGTGTCCGGATCGAAGTCTCCGGAGACGCAGATGGCCACGTTGTTCGGCACGTAGAAGTTCGCGCGGTAGTTCTCGATGTTGACGATCGACGGGTTCTTCA
>CAVBMN010000096.1:0-8771 GCA_963596515.1 bacterium | reverse complement strand
TCAAGCAGGGCGCGTACCTCAAGGACGACAAGATTGTCGTGAAGTACGGCGAGGATGAATGCGACATATTCCTGAAAGAGCTCGCTTTGGGCGGGAAGCACAACATCTACAATTCGATGGCGGCCGCTCTCGCCGCGAAGGCTTCAGGGATCGACAACAAGACCATCCGTGAGGCCCTGGCCACGTTCCAGCCTATAGAACACAGACTTGAACCGGTCCTCAGTATCAAGGACGTGCTTTACATCAACGACTCCAAAGCCACCAACGTGGACGCTGCCTGGTATGCCCTTGAATGCCAACGGAAACCGATAGTCTGGATCGTCGGCGGTACCGACAAAGGCAATGACTACGAGGTGCTTAAGCCGCTTGTAAAAGAGAAAGTCAAGGCTATCGTCTGCCTGGGAGTTGACAACCACAAGTTCCACGAGGCGTTCGAGGAAATAGTGGGCAAGGACAAGATCGTGGACACCCTGTCCGCCGATGAGGCTGTCAAGGCCGCGAGCGGATTCGCAAAAGCCGGCGATGTCGTGCTGCTCAGTCCGTGCTGCGCCAGCTTCGACCTTTTCACCTGCTACGAGGACAGAGGGGAGAAATTCAAGGAAGCGGTAAGAAGACTTTAATATTCAAATGAATATGGCCGAGAGCAAAAAGAAGAAGAATCTGTGGAATTTCATTGACTCCCTCGAAGGAGACAAGGTTGTCTGGATGATTGTCATCCTGCTCATCCTGTTCTCCATCGTGGCCATATTCTCGTCCACATCACTGCTGGCGATCCAGCAGAAGACAACCAGAATGGCGATTGTCGGGGAACAATTGGGACTGGCTGCGGCCGGACTGGTGATAATCATCGTTTGCTGCACCATTCCCAAACTCGGATTCTTCAGGGTTGTCTCGCAACTCGGCTATGTGTTCTCTATGCTCCCGCTCCTGCTGCTTGCGCTCGCGTCTGTCTTCGCCAAAGGAGCCACGAAATGGGACTTGGGAATCCTTACCGTGAACAAAATCAATGACGCGTGGAGAACAATCTCGCTTTTCGGGTTCCAATTCCACGTCTTTGAGTTCGTCAAGGTGGCTATGATAATGTACCTTGCGTGGGCAGTCAACGCCTTCCGCAACGACAGCTTCTTCTTCGCCAACCTTCTGGCAGAGAAATACCCCATCTGGAAAAAGCCTCTTGTCAAGAAGATAGCCTACATCTATTTCCCGATACTAAGTGTTTGCCTGTGCATAATGGTGGGCAGTCTGTCCAGCACCATATTCATAGGCGGCATAATGTTCGCCACCATACTGATCGGGGGGATCAAGGTGAAGGAACTGATCCCGCTGACAGGCATCGCCGTCGGGCTTTTGGTAGCCTGCATAGGCATCAACTCCTGCTTTGATGACGGCCGGAAACCGTTCCCGCATCTGGACCACGCGTTGGGCCGGTTGACAGGGGACGGGGTCGCTGACAAGCTGAGGATTATGGCGGAATCACCATCAGGCAGCAAAGAATTCCAGGATGCCCTGGATGATGTTAAGCAGCCGATCAGCGCCAAGATGGCGATAAAGGAAGGCGGGCTTATCGGAAAGGGGCCAGGCAAGAGCACCCAGCGGTACGTGGTGCCGATTATGTTCGAGGACTATATGTTCTGCTTCATCGTCGAGGAATACGGACTGTTAGGCGGAATAGTGATTCTCATCCTTTACATCAGCCTTCTGGCCAGAGGCTCGATCATCGTGAGAAACTGCGACAATCTGTTCGGCAAGACAGCGGTGGCAGGCCTCGTGCTGCTCATCACCGGCCAGGCTATGATGCACATCCTCATCAACTGCGATATGGGTCCGCTCACCGGTCAGACACTGCCGATGGTAAGCCACGGCAACTCGTCCTTCCTGATGTTCAGCATAGCGTTCGGAATCATTCTATCAATCAGCAAGATAGCCAAGCGGAAGATCGACAGGGAAACCGCCAAGGCAGAGCCTCTTGTTGACAGGAAGATAAATGATGAGGTCAGCGGCAGACTGGACGATCTTGACCAGATGGAAAGCGGATTCGAGGGGCTGGACAACGACCTCACGGAAACGGACGGAAACGCTCCTTTACACGAGAACGACATCCCGGACTACGGGATTGACGACCATAACAATGAATAGAGTACTATGGAATATAAAGCGCTTAGAGTCATAATCAGCGGAGGCGGCACAGGAGGGCACATCTTCCCGGCCGTCTCGATCGCCAACAAACTGAAGAAACTGAATCCAGAGACAGAGATCCTGTTCGTGGGAGCAGAGGGCAAGATGGAGATGGAGAAAGTTCCGGCGGCGGGCTACAGGATTGTCGGACTGCCGATTGTCGGATTGCAGAGACAATTGAGCCTTAAGAATATCCTGAACGACCTCTGTGTGCCGTTCAAAGTGCTTGCGAGTCTTCGGAAGGCCAAGAGAATCGTGAAGGAATTCAAGCCGCAGATCGCTGTCGGGGTCGGTGGATATGCCAGCGCTCCCCTGCTATGGGCGGCCACCGGGATGGGAATCCCGGCGCTCATACAAGAGCAGAACGGTTTCGCCGGACTGACCAACAAGAAACTGGGCAAAAGGGTACAGAAGATCTGCGTGGCCTACGAAGGTATGGAAAGGTTCTTTCCGGCCGACAGGATAGTGATGACCGGCAACCCTATCAGAAGCATAATCGTTCCCGCAACGGATGAAATGAGAGAGGAAGGCATTAAGGAATATGGCCTTGATCCTTCCAGAAAGCATATTTTCATTGTAGGAGGAAGCCTCGGCAGCAGCCGGTTCAACCAGTGTATGAAGAAATGGATCTCGGACGGTTGTCCGGGCATAGACGGAGTTGATGTGCTGTGGCAGTGCGGAAAATATTACAAGGCCGGAATCGATGAGTTTATGGCAAATCAGAAGGCCAAAAACCCGGATGCGCTCAAACATATTCATTACTCCGACTTCATTGGTAGGATGGAATTGGCTTACGCGGCGGCGGATGTCGTGATCTCAAGGTCGGGGGCAAGTTCCGTGTCAGAGCTTTGCGCCGCGCGAAAGGCTGTGATATTCATACCTTCCCCGAATGTCGCCGAGGATCATCAGACACACAACGCTATGGCCTTGGTAAAAAAGAACGCGGCTGTGCTCGTCAAGGATTCAGACGCTATGGAGAAGATGATTCCGACAGCGCTTGAGCTGCTGAGACAGCCGGAGAGGATTGCCACCCTTGAGGAGAACGCCGGGAAAATGGCTTTGCCGGACGCTGCGGGAAAGATCGCCGAGGAGATTTACGGATTGGTTAAGGAATAGGTTATGTCAAAATATTCAAAGATTTATTTCATCGGCATTGGCGGCATCGGGATGAGCGCCATCGCCAGATACTATAAGTTCAAAGGCTATCCTGTAGCCGGCTACGACAAGACTCCGTCAGAATTGACGCACGCCCTTGAGAAAGAAGGGATCGACGTTCACTACAAGGATGACCCGGACTACATTCCGAAGGACATCGCCTCGACCCTTATCGTCTATACGCCGGCCATTCCGTCAGACCTTCAGGAGCTGAGCTATGTTATGGAGCATGGCTACACCGTCGTGAAAAGATCACGTATGCTCGGCGAGCTGGCCGAGGGGCAGGCTTGCCTTGCGGTCGCCGGCACACACGGAAAGACCACCACAAGCACCCTGGTGGCGCATATCCTGACCGAAAGCGGCAAGGGTTGCTCGGCGTTTCTGGGGGGAATATCCAAGAACTACGGCACCAACCTGCTTATGAGCCACACCCCGACTATGGTGGCTGAGGCCGATGAGTTCGACCGCTCATTCCTCCAGCTGCATCCGGCGATCGCGGCCATCACCGCTATGGACGCAGACCATCTGGACATCTACGGGACACTTGAGGAATATCAGAAAGCGTTCAAGGCGTTCGCCTCTCAGGTAAGCCGCACGCTCATCGTGAAATACGGTCTCGACATCACGGCGGACGACACCAAGGCGAAGATCCTGCGCTACAGCTACGACAATCCTTCGGCGGACTATTACGCCATCAACTCAAAACCTGACGAGGTAGGACATTACATTTTCGACCTTGTCTATCCAGGGGGTGTCATCGAGAACATCAGGGTAGGGATTCCCGGCTGGGTCAATGTGGAGAACAGCGTGGCCGCGGCGGCCATCTGCCTCTGCCACGGAGTCACCCCGGAAGCCATCAAGAAGGCCATAGGGACATATTCAGGAGTGAAGCGCAGACTGGACGTACACCTCAACACTCCGCACCTCTCCTACATTGATGACTATGCCCACCATCCGAAAGAGCTTGCCTCCGCGATCTCTTCGATGAGGGGAATATTCCCGGGCAGAAAGCTCACGGCCATATTCCAGCCCCATCTTTTCACCAGGACGAGGGATTTCGCCGATGATTTCGCCGCCGCACTCAGCAAGGTGGACAAGCTGATCCTGCTGGACATCTATCCGGCAAGGGAGGAACCTATCCCGGGAGTCACTTCCGAACTGATCTTCGACAAAGTGACCGCACCGGAAAAGGTTCTCCTTAAGAAAGAGGATCTGATGTCATACCTTGAGAACGAGCCGGTTGACGTGCTCGCCACATTCGGGGCGGGCAACATCGACAGGTTCATCGCGCCTATCACCGAACTCCTTGAAAACAGACTGAAGAAATGAAAAAAGGTCTCAGGATAGCCCTCATAGCCTCGGCGTTCTGCCTGCTCGCGCTCGGATGTCTTGTGATCCACAAGATGAACGAGAAGAGAACAGCGCAGATCACCTGTACAGGCGTGAAAGTTGAATTCACAGACGATTTCAACTTCATCACCTCTCAGGACATTGAAGGTTACCTGAAAAAGGACTACGGGGCTTACATCGGCCAAAGGCTTGACAGCGTGGATCTTGCGAAAGTCGAAAAGATTCTTGACGGCAAGAGCACCATCCTCAAGGCCGAGGCCTACACGACTCCTGACGGCTTCCTGAACGTGAAGATCCGCCAAAGGGAGCCGGTGGTGAGGTTCCAAAAAGACAACAACGGATTCTACGCCGATGAAAGAGGTTTCTTGTTCCCTCTCCAAAGCAACTACACATCGATGGTTCCAATCATCGACGGAGCGGTGCCGCTGAATGTGGAAAGAGGTTACAAGGGTGAGCCCAAGACCGAGAACGAGAGAAAGTGGCTGGCGGAGGTTTTGGGGCTGGTGAACTATATGACCGCCTCACAGACATGGGCTGAGAACATCAGCCAGATAACCGTAAAAAGCAGCGGAGACCTGATCCTGATTCCTCGCAAGGGAAAGGAAAGGTTCATCTTCGGGCTTCCCGCCGACTACGAAGCCAAGTTCGACAGAATCGAACGGTACTACTCCACAATCCTGCCTGAGAAAGGCGCGGATTGCTATTCAACAGTGAATGTCAAAAACAACGGGCAGATCGTCTGCAGAAAATAAGATCATTGAATATGGAAGAACGATACATCGCATCAGTTGATTTGGGAACCTCAAGACTGGCCGTCTGCGTGGCGTGTGTCGAGGATCAGAATGTCCAGATAATCTATTACAAGGAATCACCTTCCACAGGAATCCGCAACAGCCGCGTCACCAATCCGGGGATTGCGGACAAGTTTGTGAGAAACGCCATCGCCGAGGCCCAGCAAACCCTGAGGATTAAAATCCAACAGGTTGTCGTCGGGCTGCCTCGTTGGCAAGTACGCCAGGAGACAGCGTCCGCGAATGCGGAAAGGGAGGACGACTCTCGGTTCATAAGCGAGAGTGAGATCCGTTACCTTAAGTCCGAGGCATTGAAGACCTATCCGCTGAAGGATGACAAGAGAGAGATCATCTACGGAGCCGTGGCGCAGTCCTTCTCCACAGAGGACTGCATAAACGAGCCGGAAAGCGAGATCATCGGAATGAGCGCGGAAAGGATCGAAGGCAAATTCAAGGTGTTCATCGGAAGCAAAAGATTGTCCACGAACCTTGACGAGCTCTTCGGCAGTATGCAGATCGGCATAGCACGCAAATTCTTCATTCCGGGAATAACGGCCAAGGCGGTCCTTAGCTCCGAGGAGATGAAAAACGGGGTGGCGCTGGTTGACATCGGAGCCGGTGTCAGCTCCGTGACCATATTCAAGGACAATCTTATGAGGTATTACGCCGCCATTCCTTTTGGTGGGGACTGCGTCACAAGGGACATCGAGTCCATCTGCGGATTCTCCTTCAAGATGGCGGAGGAAATCAAGAAGGCATACGGAGCCTGTCTGCCTGACAAGCTTTCGACGCTTGGCGAGAAAGAACTCCATATAATGGATGATGACGGCAGGCTTCTCCGGAAACTGTCCATCAAGGTGCTTTCCGAGATCGTCAACGCAAGAATGGAGGAAATCATCAACGCGCTGCTCTACAAGATACAGGAAAGCGGCCTATCTTCAGAGGATTACCTCAAGAAAGGCATAGTCGTGACAGGCGGAGGAGCGGAGATGCTGAACTGCGTCAATCTGTTCAAGGAGTTGTCGGGATATTCCGTCAAGCTCGGTCTGCCAAAGAAATATGTTTCCTGCGATGGCTGTCCGGAGGCCAGCGAGGCTTCCGCTTCCACTGCCATCGGAATGATTCTGGCGGTCAAGGGCGACAAGTCGATCAACTGCATCAACGATGTCACATTCAGGCCGTCACAAAGGAACAGCGGAAGCCAAAGTATTCAAGATAATCCTAAAAATCAAGAGGTTACAAAACCTGATGACATCAATGAATATAAACCTGACAGCACCGTCCCTGTTGAAGAGCCGGATCAGGTAAAACCGGGAGAGCCTACTATTGTCTATCCTGTGGGCGGAAGCGATGCCGGTGAAGACAACATTGCCAACAAGCCGGAAGGTATCGAACCATCCGGGGAGCCAGAATCATCTGACGGGAATGGGTACTACGGCGGAGATGAATCTCCCGTCACCCCGGAACCGGGCGCAACGGGAGACGAACAACCTGTCAAGCCGGAATCCGGTGGTGATGAACCTGAGCCGCCTGCACCACCGAAGGAGCCCAGGAATCCTCTTGTGAAGTTCTTTTGGAGACTGTATGACAGCGTCCAGAAGGATGTTAATGAATAATACTAATGAAACAACTGATATGGGAGACATAGATATAGAAGAAATCACTCCGGATGACTGGACACCCATTGAATCAATGATAAAGGTCATCGGCGTAGGAGGTGGCGGATGCAACGCCGTAAACTATATGTACCGGGAAAAAGTCCAAGGCTGCAACTTCTACGTCTGCAACACGGACAGACAAGCCCTTGACAACAGTCCGGTAAAGGCCAAGATACACATCGGAGCCAACGCCTTGGGTGCCGGCACAAGACCGGAGCAGGGCCGCAAGGCGGCGATAGAGTCCCTTGATGAAATCGAAAGGGTGGTCCTCACGGATGAGACAAAGATGCTTTTCATCACTGCCGGAATGGGAGGAGGAACCGGTACCGGAGCCGCCCCTGTCATCGCCAAGGCTGCCAAAGACAAAGGCATCCTGACCGTCGCCGTGGTCACCATCCCTTTTGACATAGAAGGCATAACTCCTTTGACCAAGGCCATAAAAGGCATACACGAACTCAAGAACAATGTTGACAGCCTGCTTATCATCAACAATGAAAAGCTGTATGAATTGTTCGGAAGTATGCTGATTCACGAGGCTTTTCCGAAAGCGGACGAAGTACTGGCCACAGCCGTCAGGGGCATTACCGAGATCATAAGCCAGCACGGCTACATCAACATCGACTTCAAGGACATTGAGACGATGATGAAAGACAGTGGTATGGCATTGATGGGATGCGGAATCGGAAAAGGGAAAAACAGGATAGAGGATGCCGTAAAAGGGGCACTTAAATCCCCTCTTCTCAACGACTTCGACCTGACCACCGCAAAAAATCTGCTTATCAACATCACCACAGGCAAGAACAAGGACGGCCTGACTATGGATGACCTGAAGGAGATTGACAAGAAGATCGGGGAATATACCGGCAAAGTGAACAAATTCAAGACCGGAATAGTCTGGGTGGAGGATCCTGAAGTCAGAGATGAGATTCAGATCACGGCGATCGCCACCGGCTTTGTGGTTGACGATCTGGCCAAGATCGCCACACAGGATCTTGGAAACGTGATAACCATCGACAAGGATTTCCGGTACGAGAAGCATAGCACACTCCAGCAAGAGGACGACACCAACCGCGACGAGGGTGTCATTAACATCACTCTGGAGGAAAAGCAGTCCGACAACAGAAAGAAATTCCATTTTGACAAAGACAGCAAACCCGTGCTTGTGGTTCAGGAAGGCCAAGACATCAGTGACCTACTGAATACCCCGGCCTTCCGTCGTAAGTCCCATAAAGACGAATAGACACACCTGATGTGTGAGCAAGCATATTAATTTGGCATAAACAGTCTTACATTATGAAAAAGAGCTTTTTGTTCTTTGCACTGCTGGTCAGCGCGATTGTCTCAGCCCAACCTACGCCGGGCAGTTTCGAGCAGACTTGGAAAGTCGGGCCGGACTGGCTCCGCAACGGAGTGATCTATCAGGTGTACCCGTCTTCCTACAAAGATTCAGACGGTAACGGAATCGGTGACATACAGGGTGTGATTTCAAAACTGGATTACATCGAGAGCCTTGGAGTCTCGGCCATCTGGTTCAATCCGCTTTTCGTCTCAGGTTGGATCGACGGCGGCTACGATGTTATTGATTTCTATCGTGTTGACCCACGCTTCGGAACCAACAACGACCTCGTCGAACTCATTCAGA
>CAVBMN010000095.1:0-9020 GCA_963596515.1 bacterium | reverse complement strand
AGACCGTCATATTCAGTGCTTTCGCCATATTCATCGCTGTCCTTGTCCTGCTTGGACCGGGTTTGAAGAGTGAGTATTTCCCGCATTCCGATGAAGGCCGTCTGTCTGTTTCCATTGAGTTGCCTGTCGGCACGGAGCAGACCGTGACAGGTGAGTTCGCCAAGAATTTCGCCGCAAGGATTCAGTCTGAAATTCCTGAGATTCAGGTGCTTCAGTACCGTTATGGACAGGCCAGCACCGACAACGTCTTCGGCAGCATCCAGTCCAACGGCTCCTATATCATCTCGATGAACATCAACCTTGGATCCATGGAGGACCGTGAACGTTCATCCACCGAGATCGCCGACATCATCAGAAAGGATCTTCGGGAATATCCTGAGGTCAAGAAAGGAACCGTCACCGAAGGTATGGGTGGCGTAGGTGGAGCGGCTTCCATCACGCTTGAGATCTTCGGTTACGACTTTGACGAGACCGACAGGATCGCCAAGGAGATTCAGGGCAAGATGCTGGAGAACGAGAACTTCTCGCAGGTCGTGCTCAGCCGTGACGACTACACTCCTGAGTATCAGGTGGATTTCGACAGAACAAAGCTGGCTCTCAACGGCTTGAACTCCACAACCGCCGCAGCCGCCTTCAGTGCCGCGATGAACGGATCCGTAGGCTCCTACTATCGTGAGGAGGGTGATGAATATAACATCCGTGTCATCTACGACAAGAAGTTCCGCTCAAGCGTGCAGGACATTGAGAATATCATTGTCTATACTCCGGCCGGAAAGGGTGTCCGCATCAAGGATCTCGGCACCGTTGTCGAGGCCAAGGTTCCGCCTACGATCGAGAGAAAGAACCGTGAAAGGTACATCACCGTGACCGGCATCGTATCCAACGGACACGCCCTGAGTGAGGCGGTGGCCGCCACTAACGCCATCATCAAGACCACCGACATCCCGAACAACATCACGACCGAGATCTCCGGAGACTTCGAGGATCAGCAGTCGATGTTCAAGAATCTGGTTGTGCTGATGATCTTGATCATCATCCTTGTCTATATGGTGATGGCATCCCAGTTCGAGTCGTTCATGAGTCCGTTCGTGATCATGTTCTCCGTGCCGTTCGCGTTCACCGGTGTGATCCTCGGCCTCTGGGCCACGAACACGGCTCTTGGTGTGATGGCGATGATCGGTATCATCATCCTGCTTGGTATCGTTGTGAAGAACGGTATCGTGCTGATTGACTACACGATCCTGATGAGGGAGAGGGGAATGAGCGTCATCGACGCTTCTGTCACAGCGGCCAGAAGCCGTCTGCGTCCTATCCTTATGACCACGCTTACTACAGTACTCGGTATGGTGCCTATGGCTGTCGGACGTGGTGAGGGCTCCGAACTCTGGCGTTCGCTCGGTATGACGGTCTGCTGGGGTCTGACGATCTCCACACTTGTCACCCTCATTCTGATCCCTACGATCTACTGCTCACTCGCCACCGCGCAGGAGAAGCGCAAGGCCAAGAAGTTGGCACGGATCAAAGGGTAGTTTTGGTTATTCGTCGTTCACGACGAAGGTAAGTCCCTCCCCCGAGGGGAGGGATTTAGGGAGAGGGTAACGTGAACAGATAAGGGAGAGATTGCCTTCGGACGTGAGATGAGGTTTTTACCATTGTAATAATATATTAGCGAGAGATAAGTTTTGAATATGAAATCAATATTTATATCATACAATCAGGCTTACGGCAACGAGATTGTCGAACTGCTTGAGGGTTTCGGGCAGAGGGGCTTCACCCAGTGGCTGGATATCCAGGGCAGGGGAGGCGTGGATGGTATTCCGCATTATGGTGACCACGCCTGGCCGGAGCAGAACTACGCTATCCTGACGATTGTCCCTGACGAGAAGGTCGCTCCGATCCTGGACGCACTTCGTCAGAAAGACAATACCTACAAGGATCTTGGTCTCCGGGCATTTGTCTGGAACATTGAACAGGCTCTGTAAAATATCAGCCGAATTTGTTATCTTTGTGTCTGGAACGGTAATTGCGGTTACCGTCCCGGACATTTTAATATTCATTGATTATGGAAAAGATAGCTACTAATGAGAATTTCGCGGAGATCCTCTCCGACAGCAAACCTGTTCTGGTGGACTTCTGGGCGACCTGGTGCGGTCCTTGCCGTATGCTGGCCCCGACCGTTGAGACCATCGCTTCCGAATATGACGGCAAGGCCACTGTCGTGAAATGCAATGTGGACGACTGCGAGGACATCGCTGAGAAATACGGCATCAGGAATATCCCTACCCTCCTTTTCTTCAAGGGTGGAGAGATTGTGGACAAACTGGTCGGCAATGTGCCTAAGGCTGACATCGCCGCCAAGCTGGATGCCCTTGTCTAATCCAAAATAAGGACTGTTATGAGGAAATCATTGATCGTGGCCGCTTTTGTGGCTGCCTTGGTGTTCTGTACGAATGCCTCCGCACAACGTTACACTTCTTCCCATTTTGGTTTGATGGGTGGTTTCACCTCATCGGCCACCAAAATCAAGGATGTTGATTCCAAGTCTGTTTCCTTGTATCACATCGGCCTCACGGCACAGTTCCCTGTCGGTGGCGGTTTCGCCATCCAGCCTGCACTTCTCTATCAGGTGAAAGGAGCCTCTGCGGACGATATGGGTAAGCTTACCGCAGGGGATGCCGCCAAGTCTTTCGAGACCAAGGTCGGTTACCTTGAGGTCCCTGTACAGATACAGTGGGGACCGGATCTGATGTTCTTCCGCCCTTACGCTTTCGCCGAGCCGTTTGTCGGCTACCGGATTTCCTCCAGCAACAAAGAGACCGCGAAGGTGTTCAAGGACGAACTGAAGAAAGTCGAATACGGTCTTGGCCTTGGTGTCGGAATAGATGTCTGGAAACTTCAGATTTCGGCCAAATATTTCTGGAACTTCGGAAAGATCTACGAGACTGGTGACACGGCCAGTGAGACGATCAAGGACGCTGTCAACAACGGGAACAACTTCAACGGCATAATGGCGTCTGTAGCTTTTTTCTTTTAACAGCAGATGCCGATGGAAGAAGAACGAAAGATAGTCATTTACTGTTCCGCCAGTTACGACATCGACCGGAAATTCAACCAAGCTGCACGGGAAGTGACCCGTGCGGCTTGTTCGCTTGGTTACACGATTGTCTCCGGCGGTGCCATCAAGGGCACTATGGGTGCTGTGGCCGATGAGGTCGCCCGTTGCGGAGGCCGTCACATCGGAGTCCTGCCCCGCTTTATGGAGCAGTACAAGTTCCCGGGACTCGATCAGGTGATCTGGACCGACACGATGGCCGAGCGCAAGGAAAGGATGCGTGAGGGCACTTGCGCCGCGATAGCCCTGCCGGGTGGAATCGGCACTCTCGATGAGGTGATCGGTACGTTGACCTTGGCGAAACTGGACAAATACGATGGAAAGATCTATGCGCTGAACCTCGACGGATTCTACAATCCGTTGAAGGATCTGCTGGATCATTATGTGAAGACCGGTATGCTTGACGCGCGTTCCAGGGGGCTGATCGAGTTCCCTGATACGGTCGCCGAACTGGTCGGACACCTTGACTGATAAACTGAAAGACTGATGACTCTTGACGAGATAAAGGAGTTCCTTGGAAAGGACTGGAAGGAGACGGACGGACTGATACGTTCGTCCCTCAAAAGTGATATTGATCTGCTGAACACCACAAACGAGGCGATCCTTGAGCACAGCGGAAAGCAGCTGAGGCCAATCGTGTCGTTGCTGGTGGCCAGGGCCTGCGGAAAAGGCAAGGCTGACGAGGACAGCATCCGTTACGCCGCTGCTTCCGAACTCCTGCACAACGCCACACTTCTTCACGACGATGTCGCCGACAGCAGCTCTGAACGTCGTGGGGCTCCGACGGTTATGGCGATTCTCGGCGGCCCAGCATCCGTCCTTCTCGGAGATTACTGGCTTGTCAAGGCGATGGAGAACATACTCGCCTCCTCGGCTCACGGCAATGAGGTCATCAGTATATTCTCAAAGACTCTCAGCAGCCTTGCCGAGGGAGAGATGCTTCAGCTTCAGAAGGCTTCGTCCGGGGACACGGTGGAAGAAGATTATTTCCGCATAATCTACAGCAAAACAGCATCTTTGTTTGAGTCAACCTGCGTCTCGGCGGCGATTTCGGTGAACGCTCCGAAGGAATGGATCGAGGCCGTGCGTGCTTATGCGGTCTCTCTCGGAATAGCCTTCCAGATCAAGGACGACATATTCGATTACACGGGAGGAAAGAAAATCGGCAAGCCGGTGGGCATTGACCTTGAGGAGCAGAAAATCACCCTGCCTCTTCTGGGGGCGTTGGAAGCCGCACCGGACGATCGTGCCTCGCAAATCAGGAATATGCTTCTGAATATTCAGGAACATCCTGAGTATAAGGAGGAAATAGTCTCCTTCGTTCGGGAGGAAAAGGGCATTGAATATGCCGTCTCAAGGCTTGATGAATATGTCGCCAAGGCTGTCGGAGCCCTTGCCGCTCTTCCTGATTCGAGGGAAAAAGAATATCTTGCGCAAATCGCTGGGTTCACAGCTTACAGGGACAAATGAATCTGGATGGGATCATAGGGAATCACGATGCCGTAAGGGCGTTGAGAGGGATGGCCGAAAGCGGGCGCATTCCCCACGCTATGATGCTCTATGAGAACGACGGTTGCGGGGCGATGGCGTTGGCGTTGGCGTTCCTTAGCCGTGTGCTTGGGGATGAACATAAAGTCTGCGGACTTATTCATCCTGACGTGCACTATGTCTATCCGGTAGCCAACGGCTCGAAGGTCACGGAGAAAGTCGAGAACCTGAGAGCGGAATTGTTCCTTGAATATTGGCGTAAATTGATGACAGCCAATCCATACGCTCTGGAGTCAGAGGTGAGTTCGGCATTCGGGATTGAGGGCAAGCAGGCCGGAATCAACAATGCCGAGGCGAAGGAGATTCTGGAGACGGTGTGGCTGACATCCGTGGAAGGAGGTTGGAAGGCCGTGGTGGTTTATCTTCCCGAGAAGATGAACGCCGCTTCCGCGAACAGGCTTCTCAAGGCCATTGAGGAACCGCCGGTGAAGACCTTGTTCATTATGATCACGCACGCTCCGGAGAAGGTGATGCAGACAATCTCCTCAAGATGCCAGATGATACGGGTGCTGCCATATTCCCGCCAAGAGATTGTGGATGTGTTGGTTTCGGTGTTCGGAATGACCATAGATGAGGCTTCCGCCGCCGCTTTGGTCGCCAGTGGGAGTGTTGGCGTGGCACTGAATTACCTTTCCGGCAAGGAGGATTACCACAGGCAGATGGAGATATTCAAAGGACTCACTGACGCTTTGGCTTCAAGGGATCTTTGCGCGGCGCTCGGTTGGGGTGACGCGATGGCCGCATTGCCTTCGCGTGAGAGTCAGAAAGCTTTTTGTAAATTTGCAGGCGAAAGCCTTCGTAAAGTCTTTCTGATACAGCAGAATCTGCCGCAGATTTCGGGAATATCCACTGAGGAAAAGGAGTTCTTCTTTGGTTTGGCCTCTCGTTGCAGGAAAAGTTTTCCGAGGTTGGCGGTGGCTTGTCTGGACAGGGCGCAGACGCTGATAGACAGGAATGTGAACCAGAAGATACTGTTCTGCGACTTGGTCGGGCGGTTATATTTGAGTTTTTGACACGTAATTATGAATATATATGGATAACAGAGATAACGAGACAATAAAGTTCGACTGTAACCGGGGTTGCACGATCTCTCAGGATCAAGAGACCGGTGAATATGATTGCAATTACCGTCGCGGGTGCTGTAAATTAAAGGATTACGACTGGCTTCACGGAATACGTCAGGAGCAGTTCAAGGATCTTTTCGAGGTGCGTTTCAAGAACACGAGGAAAGGGATTTACGTCAACACTTCCGGTCAGGGAATAAAGACAGGGGACCTGGTGATTGTCGAGGCCACGAATGGTCACGACCTTGGCATCGTCACCCTTGAAGGACCGATTGTTGGTCGTCAAATGAAATGTAAGGGGATTGACCCTGAGGCGGTTCCGCTTAAGAAAATATATCGCAGGGCAAAGCCTTTCGACATCGCCAAATGGCAGGAAGCGATCGCCCGTGAGCAGGACACTATGATTCAGGCCCGCAGGATCGCCGCCGAGCTTGGACTGGATATGAAGATCGGTGACGTGGAGTTTCAGGGAGATGGCACCAAGGCGATTTTCTATTACATCGCGGACGGCCGTGTGGATTTCCGCCAGTTGATCAAGGTCTATGCGGAGGAGTTTCGCATCAGGATCGAGATGAAGCAGATCGGTGCCCGTCAGGAAGCCGGTTTGATAGGTGGTCTCGGAATCTGCGGGCGTGAGCTTTGCTGCGCCAATTTCATCACGAATTTCCAGTCAATCTCGACATCCGCCGCACGTACTCAGGATCTGTCCTTGAATCCGCAGAAACTGGCCGGACAGTGTGGCAAGTTGAAATGCTGCCTGAACTATGAGGTGGCAAACTATCTGGATGCCCAGTCACGTATCCCTAAAGTCACGGAACCTCTTGAGTTCCAGGATGGTCCTGCTTATCTTGTCAAGACTGACATCCTTCAGGAAATTATGTATTTCTCATATGAGAAAGGATCGCTTGCGAATCTGTACCCAGTGGCGGCATCCGATGTGGCGCAGATCATTATGATGAACCGTAACGGCCAGAAACCGGAGTCTTTGAAGAGTGAACCGGAACCGGCTGGCCCTCAGTTCGTTTCCGCTGTTGGTGACGACAGCATCACGAGGTTCGACAAGCCGAGGAAAAACAAGAATAAGAACCGTAACAAGAACCGTGTCAAGCCAGCGACAGACGCGAATGCGGTGCAGTCCGCTCCCGCCACTGATGGCAATGACGCTCCGGCCAAGCCAAGGCCGGAAGGTGCCAACAACCGCCGCAGCAACGGTGGTCAGCGCAGGAGCTGGAACGGCAAACCTCAGCAGCAACGTCCGCGTCAGGACAGGAAAACTGAACAGAAACCGCCAAAGACAGATGCGTAGCCGTTTTCTGTCGCTTGTCCTTATGATGGTCGTGGCATCGTGCGCGCGTCCTTCTTCCTATGAACCATTTGTGGTTAGGGAGAAAGCCGAGTATGGCGACACTTACATATTCAATCTTGATCTGTCGGATTCGACCGCTTCCTATGGGCTGGATTTCTATACGAGGCTGCAACGTCCGGCGTTCGGGACGTTTCCGACGGACAGCATTTCGCTTGATTTGAGATGGATATCCCCATCTGATTCGGTCATCCTGTCGGACACGACATTCATCCGTGTGGAGCGGCCGGTGGATTCCTCTTATTATTCCAAAGACTTTTTGGTCGGCTATAAGGATGCCTTGAGTCTTCCCGAACACGGAATATGGAGGCTGAAGGCCAGGGTGTTGAACGATTCGGAGGCGATTCGGGGATTGGGCGTTATATTCACAAGAAAGGAAAATGGGACACGATAAACTTAGAAAATTCGCGGAGAACGAGACTTTTGCTTGCCTTCTTCAGCCGGAGGCCGGCTCTGTGTTGGATAAATCCGGGGCTGTTGATGGCTTGAGGCTCAAGAATCATCCGATAAAAGGCCATTGGAACGAGAAGATGTTCGCCGCCGCACAGCCGATCGTGCTGGAGCTTGGTTGCGGGAAAGGGGAGTACACGATTGACCTTTCACGTAGAGAACCGTCTCTGAATTATATTGGGGTGGACATCAAGGGTGCGCGTCTTTGGAAAGGCGCCAAGTTTGCCACGGAGAACAATCTCCCGAACGTGGCGTTCCTGCGCACCAGAATCGAGTTCATTGAGGCATTCTTCGCTCCGGAGGAAGTTTCTGAAATATGGCTGACCTTCTCCGACCCTCAGATGAAGAGCGAGAACTGCCGTCTGACCAGCCCGCTTTTCCTTGAACGCTATCGTAAATTCTTAAAAAAGGGCGGGATAGTCCACCTCAAGACAGACAGCCGCTTCCTTTATGAATATTCCAAAGCGGTGGCCGAGCAGAATGGCTTGAGGATTCTGGCCAGCACTAATGACCTTTACGGTACCGGCCGTCAGGACCTTTCAGATTGCGCTTTGAGGTCGGTTGCCGGTGAGTCCGCCATCGATGCCTTGTTCGAGGTCCAGACTTTCTACGAGAGGATGTTTACTGCGCAAGGCTACAAGATCACCTACTTGAGTTTCATCATAGATCACGACGGTCCGTACATCCATCCGGAGTTCGATTCTGACTACTGGCGTTCCGTTGAAGGGCCACATCACTTTTCACACCAGCCGGAGAAAAAGCAATAGATGTCGGATATATTCGACATCTATTGAGATTTTCTTGTTTTTATCGAATATGTTCGATAAAAATATCTGTATCTGTTGTGTGATCACAATAGCAGGAAATGCTTTTGGGAATATATCAGGTTTGGATCCGTTTGGATCCACACAGCCGGAGATGACTCTGGCGACCTGCGCTTCGCGCCCTGTCTGGGTAAATGGTCGCCAGAGTCCTCTCCGTTGTGTTAGAAGCTGTTTTGATTTGTTTGAAATATTCTTTGGGGTGAAAAAATCTTCATCTCGCTTCTTCAGTCAGATAGTACCACTATCTCCCTTGGAAGAAGCGGCCGAACCTGAAGTTTTTCACTCTCAAATCTTCAAACAAACAAATCAAAACAGCTTCTTAGTAATCCACAAAATCTGGAATAGTGATTTGGCCGCAAGTTACAAAACACTTTCATAGTATTGTGCCTTATAAGTGGTTACAGGCATTAATCGGCTGAAAAAGTCAAAGCTTGAAGCATCCGGTTTTCAGCCTATGTGCCCTTGTGATTGCTTCCGGTTAAGTTGAGGCTGAAGGTGTTTTGTAAAAATCAATTTTTGGGGCCTATTCTGTCTCATAGATAGTCGGCTCTTTAGAAAGTTAGATTATTTTTAACCTAAGTCGTTGATAAATATTTGATTATGATTTACAAATTATTTACTGAATTTTGTAATTTGTTGATAATTAGTGAATAATGTTG
>CAVBMN010000094.1:0-9171 GCA_963596515.1 bacterium | reverse complement strand
TGGACAAATCCACATCAAGGTTGGCGCGGAAGTTATAACGATGATATTTGAAGTTGGCCTCATCGCCTTGATCGAAAGTCTTGAAAAGACCGTCCTGGTTGAGCACTCCGACAGAAACGAAATAGCGGGCTCTTTCAGTACCACCCGACACATTAATATTATATTGTTGCTGCCAAGCGTGGTTGTTCATCAAGTACTTGAACCAGTTGGTGCTTGGATAGACGGTAGGCATATCCATATCCTTCCAGTGCTGGATGGCTTCCTGTGAGAACTTCCATCCGTCCTCGGCCACGCCTTCGACTTCCTGCGCGTGATTGTAAGCCGTCGCATACTCGTAGGAGTTCGCGGGCACAAGAAATCTGGAAATCTGCTGAAGACCGGCCGATGTCGTCAGAGTGACGCTCGGCTTGCCGACCTGGCCGCGGCGGGTTGTCACGAGAATGACACCGTTGGCGCCACGCACACCGAAGACAGCCGTGGCCGAGGCATCCTTAAGAATAGAGATGTCCTGCACCTCATTCGGGTCTATCTGGCTGAACTCTCGCTCGACACCATCGACAAGCACGAGAGGTTCGGCGCTGTTGAACGAACCGACACCACGGATGCGGATGATAGGGTCATCGGCGCCAGGGACACCGGTGTACTGCACAGATTGGAGACCAGGCAGCTTGCCCGCAAGGGTGTTGCCAAGCGACGCGGCAGGTGATTTGAGAAGTTCCTTGCCGCCGACATTGGCGACAGATCCTGTCAGCGTGACCTTACGCTGCTGGCCGTAACCGATGACCACCACTTCGTCGAGCAACTCATTGTCCGACTCCATAACAACATTAAGGGAGGCTGATGTCGCCTTTACCTCTTTCGTCTTGAAGCCAAGATATGTAAACACCAAGGTTGAGCCCTCGGGGACCCCAGGCAGAACATAGTTGCCGTCAATATCTGTCATCGTGCCGTTCGATTTGTCCTTAATCTGCACGGCAACCCCGATCAGCGGCTCATTCTGCTTGTCAGTAACACTACCTCGCACCTCAAGATGATTTTGTGCGAAGGACACTCCTGATAGCGACAAAGCCAACAAAAGGAGATGTAATCTTAGTTTTAGCATTTGTGAAATGTATTAAGATGGAATTTCTTGAATATTACGGGTTTCCGGACTATTTGTCAAACGGGTCACCCTTAGGGTCGCGGCTTACCACCCAGCGGAAAGCGTTCAGGAACAACAGCTGCTGTGTGGCATCCTTGTAGCTCTCGTCCCCGTGCCCCATATTGATGTAAACCATACGGTAGTTCTTGTTGGTCCACACGACAGGAAAGTCACCGCCGTAAACGATGTCCTTCACACCCATCGGGTAGTTCTTGGCGGAAAGCGTCAGCAGTACCTGGACATCTTTGTTGTCACGCGGTTCCGATGCCCACTGATAGAACTCTGAAGGCGGGGCGACATAGGTGTCCGGAAGGTTCTTGGTGACAGGATGCTTGTGGGTGTCTATCTCAAGAAGAGCCGCCTGCGGAGGCCAGTTGTTGGCCTTGAACTCTCCACAGCCAAGGAATTTGACATACCAAGGCCAGTGAGTGTTCCGGTCATTGTAGGCGGACGCGTGGAATCCGAGCCAGCCGCCACCGTTCTCCATATATTTCTCAAAAAGAGCGCGGGACTCCGGATCCGAAGGGGATGCGTTCAGAGCGATGATGACACTATATTCCTTTAATTGATCATAAGTGTAGTCTTTAAGGGTGGTTGTGGTGTCAAGGACAAACCCGTCACCATAGTTCAGTCTGTGGAAAAACTCCATTGACTGCTTGTCGAACTGGACGTGCGCTATCTCGGCATACGGATCCCAAAGCATCAGCGCCTTGAACCGCTTGCTCTTGGCGTAGTTGGCTGGACGGACGTTCTCCTTTTTGTTCTTGTCTCCATCATTGTTGTCCGCGCCTTTGCTCCAGGCGCAGCAGCACAGCACCATAAGCGTGCAGGCTATGGAATATGCAATTTTCTTCATAATATTGATCTTGATTCTGCCTACATATTCATCGCTACAGCCACCGCACCAAGCAGCCCGATGAACTGAGGATTCAGCTTGGTGATGACCACGCCGTTGGAAACGAAGCGCATAGTGTTATGGTTCAACTTATTAAGAACGCTCTCGAATATATATTCGTCCGCCACTATGCTTCCTCCGAGGACAACGGTGTCCGGGTCGGTGATCCTGACAAGGTTCATTATGAGGTTGGCGATCCCCTGCGTGGCGTTCTCAACCAGCACACGGCAAAGCTCATCTCCCTCCTGGCAAAGACGGATGACATCACGGACATCCACCCTGACCCCTTCATCGGAAGGAATCACAAGGCTGGTCTCGTACTTGTCCTTGAGCAATCTGGCGCAAGCGTCAAAGCCGCTTCCAGAGGCGATAGTCTCCACGCAGTCCGTCCTGCCACAGCAGCATTTGATGCCGACGTTGACCCCGACGGTCATATGACCGGCCTCTCCGGCGTTGAAATGGCTTCCGCGGATCTGGCGGCCGTTGACGACAGTCCCGACAGCGATGCCTGTACCTACATTAATATACACGAAATTCTTCGAGAACTGCCCTACGCCCCAGACCCGTTCGGCTCTTGTGGCGCTCTTGACATCGTTGTCGATGCGGCAAGGAATGCCGTAGATCTCCGTGATCTCTTTGGCAAGTTCTATGGGATGCGTCCTGTTCGGGTCAATCTGAAGCCAGACCCCTTCGTTGGGATCGACACGACCGATCAGGCCGATACCCATTGAGACAGGCTTGTCGCCGACCCAACCAACGGTGCGGATGTAGTCATCAAGGGATGACTTGATTATTTCGGAGGCGGTCTGCTGACTGAAATATCCGGAATCATACTTCTTGAAGCGAAGGATGTTTCCGTGCTTGTCCACTTCTCCGATGAGTAGTTTTGTTCCTCCCAAATCGAGGCCGAGATATGTTTCCATTGCGTTTGAGTGTTATTCCACCGCAATATTAGCCAACTATCTCCGGACGGGGGTTTAAGATTTAACAAAAATGGTTTAAAATCTGCTTGGGCTCACTCCGAACTGCTTTTTGAAGCAGACACTGAAGTACTTAGCATCCGAGAAACCGACCATGTCCGAGACCTCGGCGATGCTGTAGCGATGGTCGGCGAGATATTCCTTCGACCTTTCCAGACGGTAGATTCTGATGAAATCGTTGGGGCCTTGACCGGTGAGGGACTTCAGTTTGTTGTAAAACGCGGTGCGGCTCATCGCCAATTCCCGGCACAGGTCGTTGATCTGGAATTCCGAGTTGGACAGTTCCTTCTGGACCACGGAGATCACCTTGTCCATAAACTCCTGGTCAAGTTTGTTGGAATATTCATTGCGCGCCGCGGCGTTGCTGGAGTAAAGGATTGCCTCCCTGAGACGCTGGCGCTCATTCAGGATATTCCTGATCCTGGCTTTCAGAACCGACATATCGAACGGCTTGACGATGTAGTCATCCGCCCCGGACTCAAGCCCCCTTATGACGCTTTCCCTGTCGGTCATCCCTGTCAAAAGAAGCACAGGAATATGGCTGGTCGCGACATCCGACTTGACACTCCGGCAAAGGTCGTAGCCGTTCATCACCGGCATAATGACATCAGAAATCACAATGTCCGGGTTCTTTTCAGCGATGACCCCAAGCGCCATCTGCCCGTCCGCAGCGGTGGTGATTGAATATTCCTCCGCAAGGGACGACCTCATATATTCCAAGGTCTCGGTGTCATCTTCCACGATAAGGATGCTGTTCTCCTGACTGGCCGGCTCCCGCCCAGTGTCCGGCATTGGCTCCAGAACATCAGATTCATCCTTGAACACCACGGAATCCGAAGCCTTGTACTTTCTCGGGAACGACAGAGTGAAAGTGGTGCCTTCCCCCTCAATGCTTGAATATGAGATTGTTCCACGATGCTGGCCGACCAACTGACGGGTAATCATCAGGCCTATGCCATAGCCGCTCTCATCACACTCCCTCGCATTGTCAGCCCTGTAGCTGCCTCTGAATATTCTTGACTGGAAATCCGCCGGTATTCCTATTCCGGAATCGCTGATCTCCAGAGTCCAGCAACGCCTTTCACCTCTGGCCACAACCTTGATGAAGCCCTCCGAGGTGTATTTGACCGAGTTTGACAGGATGTTGTGGATGATCAGATCCATCTTCTCACGGTCAATCCAGATTTCACTCAAGCCTGGCTCGATGCGGTACGAGAAATCCAGCCCTTTCTGTCGGGCCGCATAGCTGAAATCCGCCAGGACAGAATCCAGATAATCCCCGGAATCATATTCAGCAAGCCTCAGCACGCTCCAGTCACGGTCATTCTTCCGGATGTCCAAAAGATTGTTGATCATCGACATCAACCTGTCCGAATTGCGGTTCGCCGTCATCACGGAGTTCCGTACCTTGTCGGAAAGGTCATCCATACTTTCCAGATCGTTGAGCGGAGTCTTTATTAAAGTTATAGGGGTCTTCAGATCGTGGGCGAAGTTCACGAAAGTGTTGATCTTCTCCGTCATTATCCTGTTGTACGACTTCCTGCGGAACCACGCGACGGTCATCGTAACGAACGCTCCCAACAGAGCCGCATAGACGGTCAATGCCCACCAGGACAGCCACAACGGCCTCTTTATCAAGATGGAAAGATGACGCTCGCCGAGGATGTTCCCTGAATATTTGTCTATGACCTTCAGCGTGTAGTCATATTTCCCGGAAGGGATGTTATAGTAGTCAATCTCACCGGCTGTGTCGCTCAGCCGTGGAGTCTTGTCGAAGCCTACGAGCTGACTTGAAAAGCCCGTCCTGTACCCTGAAGTGAAATCAAGTGCTGAATATGTGATACAGAAAGAGTTCTGGCCGGCTTTCAGGGTGATCCTGTCAAGCAGATCGACATTGGTCAAGGCCAAAGGCCTTGAATCATCCAGCAGATTGAAACCCGAGATGACAGGGGGGATTCGTCCCGGCTCCTCCATCGAGAATCCCGCCGGATCAAACATAATGACACCATCGGCTGTGCCCAAGGCCAATCGGCCGTCCGAAAGCCTACAGACGGCGTTAGGGTTGAAACTACCTCTGGAGACTCCGAGGAATCCGTTCATATTGACCGGGATTCCGGAGACCGGATCTACCCTGTAGAGGGTCTCAAAGGTCGTGAACCAGACATTGTCTTCCCGGTCCACCACGACACCGGTGACGGAATCGCTGGAGAGACCGGAATCCTTCAGGAAAGACATAGCCGCTCCGGTGCCCCTGTCATAACGGATCAATCCGTCACCGTCCGTGGCCAGCCAAACAACATCTCCCTGATTGGCAAGACATCTGACCGGAAACATCAACGTCCTGGAATCAAATGAATTGAGAACAGACAACGAGCCGGACTCTGGATCCAGAACACACAATCCACCGCTGGTGGCCAATGTCAACTTACCGTCAGAGGCCTTTCTGATGTCCCCGACATTATTGACAGGGTAGGTCGTCAAACTTCCATTCAGGACATTGTATCTTGCCAAAGGTGAGTCTATTCCGCCTATCCAGACATATTCCCCGTCGGCAAGGAGCGAATATGTGTGACTGAACCTCTCGTCCTGAAAGACAGTTGTCCTTCCGGTCTTGGGATTTATCTTATAAAGAGGGAATCCGTAGCCGCCGACCCAGACATCGCCCCTGACATCCTGAGTCAAGGCGAGCACGACACCAAGGTCCGGCATCGGATTACTTTTCCATTCGCGGCGGGACGGGTCAAGGCTGCATACACCCTCATTGGTTCCGAACCAGATGTTCCCGGTCGCGTCCTCAAAAATCACGTTGACGTGATCGGACAGCAAAGAATTCGGATTCCCGGGCCGGTGAACCAGTCTTTCGATCGACGGAGCGCCTTTGTTCTGGCGACATACCCAGTCCGTGGTCGTGGACACCCAAAGGTTGCCGTTCACGTCAAGGCAAAGATCACTGACCGTGTTTCCTGAAATTGATGCCCGGTTCAGATCGTCCGCCAGATAATGAGCGAGGACTTCCCCGGTCTCCGGCTCGAAGTAGAACAAGCCTTCTCCGTCCGACCCGGCAACGAGACGCCCATCATTATCCTTCAGAATCGCCCAGACGGGGACCTTGATGGAAACCGAGCCGAAGCCTTTCAGGATTCCGTCATCACCGACAACCTTCAGTCCTTCGGAAAATGTGCCCACATAAAGTTTCCCGTCCTCATAAATCAAGGACGCAACATCCACATCATCAGCGACAGCACGGATCGCGTCATTCTCCAGCAGGAATATTCCATTGTCGGTTCCAAGCCAGAAAGACCCGCGCTCATCGACTGCCACAGCCTTGATAATCCTGTCTGTGATGTACCAGGTTTCCTCCCCGTTTTCCTTCAAAAACAAAGCGCCTTCCGAAGTGCCCAACGCCACAATGCCGTGCCCCGGAAAACAAATGCTGTACAAGGATATTCCAGAATGGCTCTCCCTCAGGTCAATCTCAAGGCTGAAAGAGTCCGTGTCTTTGTCGTAACGGTAAAGCCTTCCGTTTTTCACAGCTATCCAAAGGGTTCCCGAATTGTCGCACGCAAGTCTTGTCGAAGACAGGATCTGGTCTCTGGACTGGGGCAGATCGATCCGGTATGTTTTCACAGCGTGGCCGTCGAAGCGGTCAATTCCGTTTTGGGTATAAATCCAGATGAACCCATCCGCATCCTGCCTGACCTGATAGGTCTTCCGGCTGCTGAGGATTCCGTCAAGGGTGACAAAACCATCCGCCCTTGCCGTGAGGAAGGACAGAAAGGTCAACAAAACCAATATAATATGTTTCTTCCGAAACATCATTCAAAATAGTACCGTTGATATAATTTCAGCATAGCATTATGTGGTTGCCGCCGGAGATCAAAGGTAGTCATATTATTAATATGGTATGTCCGAATATTGGCAAAAAAAGTTGGAAATCTGTCAAGTATTTGGCGGGCAATGACATATTTTCAACTATTTTTGTCTGAATATCCACCTCTCCGGCGCATATAATCACTACCTTGCGGCAAAATTAAAAACACTGAGATGAAGATAACTATCACAGAAAACGAGAAAGCGTTCGCGGATGCGGCGGCTTGGAGGATCATCGGGCAGATACTTCGGAAACAGGACAGCGTCATCGGTCTCTCGACAGGCCGGACAACGGGAGAATTGCACAGGACTGTCGCAAGAATCCACAAGGAACATCCTTTCGATGTGTCCAAAGTAACGTTCTTCGGACTGGACGAGGTCGTGAATGTGCCTCGGGAATATTTCGGTTCCTGCTGGAAAATGCTCAAGACCGAGCTGATCGATGACATCGGAACAGATGACGGGCATTTCCTTATGCTTCCGGTAAAGTCCGATGACTATCCGGGAGACTGCAAGGCTTTCGTGAATGAACTGGAAGCCCGTGGAGGAATCGATCTGCTGATCGTCGGAGTCGGAGAGAACGGGCACATCGGGTTCAACCAGCCAGGATCTGCGTTCGGAAGCGGATGCCGCGTCTCCGTTATGTACCCGGAACTAGAAGAGAGAATCAGACGGGAGACCGGCACTCCTGACGATGTGGAACTCGGCGGAGTCACCCTCGGCCTGAAGGACATAATGGCCGCAAAAAGAATAGTGGCCGTCGCCAAAGGTTATTCCAAGGCAGGAATCGTGAGGAGATTCACTGAAGGCCCTGTCGGTGAGGACATTCCCGCAAGCATCCTGCAACTTCACCCGGATTGCGAGCTTCTTTTGGACAAAGCTGCGGCCTCAAAACTTGATTAGCGATGGAAAACAACAAGACAAACTATCTCGGGCCGTTCCTTTCGATGGTGTTCCTGTTTCTGGTGGTCGGATTTCTGACCACCGCTAACTCTCAGTTCCAAGGGCCGCTCAAGGAGGCTTTCCTCTCAAACGCCGGAAGCCTCAAGAACACATTCGCCACCCTTATCACATTCTCTTGGTTTCTCGCCTACCCGATCTGCGGGCCGATAGGATCTTCGTGGGTCAATAAATATGGTTACAAAGGCACATTGATCAGAGGATTGATTCTGATGACCGCCGGACTGCTACTGTTCTTCGCATCATCCGAATTCACGGTACGCTTCCCGGATGCCGTGATCGGTTCGGAAAGAATGTCGTTCCCGGCCGGATTCCTGATCTTTCTTCTGGGCTCGTTCGTGGTCGGAGGCTCGGCCACAATCCTTCAGGTTGTCATCAATCCTTACCTTGTGGCGTGTGATGTAAAGGGCACACAGTCAATCCAAAGGCTGGCCATCGGCGGGACCGCCAATTCGGTCGGCACCACGATCGCCCCGTACTTTGTCACCGGCATCGTGTTCGGAGGGATGGCGATGGAGGATGTCCAAGTCTCGCAACTCGCCGTTCCGTTCCTCTCACTGGCAGCCGTCATCGTGCTCGTCACACTTGCTCTTATGAAGTTCTCCCTCCCGGATATCCAAGGAACCAGAGCCGAGAACGGAGAGAAGTTAGAGAAAAGCGTCTGGTCGTTCAGGCACCTTACCTTAGGCGTCATCGCCATATTCTTTTACGTTGGAGCTGAAGTCTGCGTCGGAGCGAACGTGAATATGTACGCCATCGAGAAAGGTATGGCCTCCCCTGCCCTTCTTGCGACCCTCTATTGGGGAGGAATGCTGGTCGGGCGTGCCTTGGGAAGCACACTGAGCAAGGTTCCGCCACGCGCTCAGCTCATATTCACAACTTCCGTAGCATCTGTCCTGCTGGTTCTGGCGACCGCGCTTGACAACCCGTGGCTGCTTGCGGCCGTAGGACTGTTCCATTCCATTATGTGGGGAGCCATCTATACCCTCTCCGTACAGAAACTCGGGAAATACACCTCCGTCGCATCCGGAGTATTTATGATCGGGGTGTTCGGAGGAGCAGTCCTGCCACTCGTACAGGGATTTCTGGCCGACCAGCTCGGAGGATGGAAGATGACCTGGCTTGCCGTGGTCTTCTGTGAGCTGTTTATGCTTTACTACGCCATCTGGGGCAGCAGAGTGAGACAATCAGCTGAATAATTTGATAATCAAGATAACACTATGAACAAAATCCTTTCACGTTTTCTGATTTTTATGACTGTGGTGATGGTATGTTCCTGCACCTCCAGTCCCAAAACGAACATTCTGATAGTCAGCGAGAACGGC
>CAVBMN010000093.1:0-9255 GCA_963596515.1 bacterium | reverse complement strand
TTGTCAACATCATCGGTAATCCGAATGTTGGCAAATCCACGCTTATGAATGCCCTGGTCGGCGAGAAGCTGTCCATCGTCACGGCGAAGGCGCAGACCACCCGGCACAGGATAATGGGAATCGTCAACACTGACGACTGCCAGATCGTATATTCGGACACACCCGGAATGCTCAAGCCGAACTACCGTCTGCAGGAGGATATGATGAAGTTCGTGGACGCCGCGATCGGCGATGCTGACATCATTCTCTACGTGACGGATGTGGTAGAAAAGAGCGACAAGAACAGTGAATATATTCAAAAACTCCAGAAGCTGGAATGCCCGGTGGTGGTGGTGATCAACAAGATCGACATCAGCGAGCAGAAGAAAGTCACCGACCTGATCGCCTACTGGCAGGAGCAACTTCCTCAGGCTGTGATCATTCCGGTGTCGGCGAAGGAGAGGTTCAACCTTGAGAGCGTCCTGAATGCCGTGATGAGCAAGCTCCCTGTCGCGCCACCGTGGTTCGACAAAGACCAGTTCACTGACAGGAATCTCCGGTTCTTCGCGTCGGAGATCATCAGGGAGAAGATTCTGGAGAACTACAGCCAGGAGGTGCCTTACAGCTGCGAGGTGGTTGTGGAGGCGTTCAAGGAAGGCAGGGACAGGTACGAGATCAGCGCTGTCATCTACGTGATGCGCGACTCCCAGAAGGGAATCATCATCGGCAAGGGTGGCGCGGCGTTGAAAAAGGTAGGCACCGAGGCAAGACTGGAGATGGAGGACTTCTTCCAAAAGAAGGTCTTCCTTCAGCTTTTCGTGAAGGTCAATCCGGACTGGAGGGAGAACCGCAAGGAGCTCAGGAAGTTCGGGTACGAGGAATAGTTTTGTAGTTAGCCTACTGATAGTTAAAAGAAAGAGTAGTTTTCTCTTCACCGCTTGCGGTGAAAGCAAGTCCCTCCCCCGAGGGGAGGGATTTAGGGTAGGGGTAACGTAAATTGATAGGGTGGGCAATCACCTTCGAACGTGAGATAAATTTATTACAGTAAGTAATTGTCTGCTTGCGAGAGATGAGTTTTATGAACAAAGACGAGTGGGATGACATTGAGACTCCGGAAGGAGGCAACGAGGACGAGGAACTGAACGAGGCGCCAATCGACGAGACAACGGCGAAATCTTCAGGAAAATACGACAAGCTGCTTAGTTCCGACAGCAGGAAGTACAAACTTTCGGGAATGTTCAAGGACTGGTTCCTGGACTATTCCTCATACGTCATTCTGCAAAGGGCTGTGCCACACATCGTTGACGGATTGAAACCGGTGCAGAGGCGTGTGCTTCACGCCATGTTCAGGATGGACGACGGAAGTTACACTAAGGTTGCCAACATCGTCGGACAGGCGATGCAGTACCACCCGCACGGTGACGCTTCCATCCTTGGAGCCCTCGTCCAGCTCGGACAGAAAGGTCTTCTGATCGACTGCCAGGGAAACTGGGGAAACATCCTCACCGGCGACAGCAACGCGGCGCCCCGTTACATCGAGGCCCGTCTCAGCAAATTCGCCAAGGAGGTTGTCTTCGATCCGAAGATCACACACTGGATGACATCCTATGACGGACGCAACCAGGAGCCGACAGAGCTTCCGGTCCGTTTCCCGCTTCTGCTTGCGCAGGGCACAGAGGGAATCGCCGTCGGAATGGCCTCCAAGATCCTTCCTCACAACTTCAACGAACTGCTCGACGCGTCGGTCAACATCCTCAAGGGCGAGGACTTCACGATCTACCCGGACTTCCCGACCGGAGGTTCCGCTGATTGCAGCAACTACAAGGACGGAGCGAGGGGCGGCAGTGTGAAGGTGCGCGCCAAGATCGAGAAGATCGACAAGAACACGGTGGCCATCACCGAGATTCCTTACGGAAAGACTTCCCACATCCTCATCGACTCCATCCTCAAGGCCAAGGACAAAGGCAAGATCAAGATCAAGAAGATCGAGGATATGACAACCGATAAGGTCGAAATCCTGATCCACCTTCCGAACGACGTGTCCCCGGACAAGACGATCGACGCTCTGTACGCGTTCACTGACTGCGAGTGCAACATCGCGCCGAACGCCTGCGTCATCGTGGAGAACAAGCCGCAGTTCCTCTCCGTCAAGGACATCCTGATCTACGACACGAAACACACGAGGGACCTCCTCAAATGGCAGCTTGAGATCAGGCTCGCTGAGCTTGAGGACCAGTGGCACTACACCTCCCTCGAAAGGATATTCTTCGAGAACAAGGTCTATAAGATCTTGGAACAGAACCAGAACAGTTGGGAACAGCAGTTGCAGGACGTGTTCTCAGAGATGAAGACCTATCAGGACATCCTTCGCCGCGAGATTCTGATGGAGGACATCGAGAAGCTTATTGAGAAGCCTGTGCGCAAGATCTCGAAGTTCGACACGAAGGCCATTGACGAGAAGATCGCGACCATCGAGGCTGAGATGCAGACCGTCAAGGACAACATAGAGCACATCACCCAGTACACAATCGACTGGTTCCAGACGCTCAAGACCAAGTACGGCAAGCCTTTCGTTCGTCAGACCGAGATCACGGCCTTCGAGAGCATCGCGGTGACCAAGGTGGTCAGCAACAACGCCAAGCTCTACGCCAACTACGAGGAGGGCTTCGTCGGTCTGAACCTCAAGAAGGACGACAACGGGACCTACATCTGCGACTGCTCAGACCTTTCCGAGATCATTGTCATCGGCAAGGACGGCAAGTACCGCATCACCAAGGTCACGGACAAGGCGTTCTTCTGGAAGGACCTGCTCTACGTCGGCGTGTTCAACAGAGGCGACAGCAGAACCATCTACAACGTCATCTACCGCGAGGGCAAGAGCAGCGTCTCCTACGCCAAGAGGTTCGCGATCACCAGCGTCACGAGGGACAAGGACTATGACATCACCACCGGTGAGGAAGGCTCCAAGATCCTCTGGTTCACGGTCAACCACAACGGCGAGGCCGAATCTGTACGAATATACCTGCGTCCGCGTCCGAAGCTGAAGAAGACGCAGTTTGAATATGATTTCTCAACCCTTGCGATCAAGGGCAAGGCCTCCAGAGGCAATCTGGTGTCCAAGAACCCTATCGCGAGGATCCAGCTGAAATCCAAGGGTGTGTCCACGATCGGTGGCAAGGACATCTGGTACGATGCTGACATCCAGAAGCTTAACGACGAGCAGCGCGGCCAGTACCTCGGCGAGTTCGGCCCGGAGGACAAGGTTCTGGCAATATTCAAGGACGGGACATTCTACACGACTTCGTTCGATGTGTCCAACCGCTATCAAGGCGAGGTGATCAAGATCGAGAAGTTCGACCCGAACAAGACCTACACCGCCCTCTACTACGACGAGGCGGCCAAGGCATTCTACGTCAAGAGGTTCAGCTTCATTCTGAGTGACAACACTCCGCTGTCGTTCATCGCTCCGGGAGCGAAATCCTACCTTGTGGACATTTCCGAGGACAGGCATCCTCAGTTCCAGGTGATTTTCGGAGGCAAGTACGAGCATCGTGATCCGGAGAACATTGACGCGGAGGAATACATCGCAAAGAAGGGTTACTCCGCCAAGGGTAAGAAGTGTCACCAGTACGACCTCAAGGAGGTGAAATTCATCGAGCCTCTGCACAAGCCTGAGGATGACATCGAGGACGAGCCGTTGGACATCATCGATGATGTGGAGCAATCCGATGAGCCGCAAGGCGAGGTGAAGTCCACCGAAGCTTCAGGCTCCGCAAATGACGGCGGTCAGACCAGTGCCGCCGACCTTCTCGGTTCCGGTGACATTCCGGACATCGGTGACATTGACGAGCCGACGTTGTTCTAAACAGAATGAAAGACATATCCCTCATAGGTTTTATGGGTTGCGGCAAGAGCAGTGTCGGAAAAATCCTCGCGACGCTGCTCCCCGAATGCCGCCTGATCGACCTTGACACCTACATTGAGGAAAAGGAGGGCAAGAATATTCCCGAAATATTCAATGAATATGGTGAAGCGGCTTTCCGCCGGATGGAACGCGAGGCCCTTGAGGAGATATTCAGTGATCCAGCCCGCCCCCGCTCCATCCTTTCCCTCGGCGGCGGCACCGTGACTTCCGAGTCCTGCCGTCAGCTGATCCGCTGCCACACCGACTGCTTTTATCTCCGCGCCACCACCGACACCCTCCTTAACAACCTCGAAGGCCATTCCGATGGCCGCCCGATGCTCAGTTCCACTCAGCCGGTCCGCTTCGCCGCTTCGATGGTTGGTGAGCCAAGCCGAACCACAGGCTCAGCAACCGTTGAAGTTATCAAAAGTGATTCTAACACCGAGACTACGCGCTTCGACAAGCTCAGCGACCTGCCGGAAAACACATCGAAAAACCACACGACGGTCGCTGAGCCTGCCGAAGCGCCGTCAACTGAAACTTCAAGCGAAAAAGAAGCCCTCCGCCACCGCATCGAATCCCTGATGCAAACCCGCTCCCCCCAGTACCTCGCCACCGCACACCACATAATCGACATTGACGGTCAGACCTTCGCCCAAATCGCCGCCCAGATCAAAGAAGTCGTAGACCACAGCATCTTGAATGTCAAATAATAAGACATTCATCTTTAGCTAACCCAACCAAAGACAAATCCTTATTTCAGTAACATTCAATCAGTCATCAACCACGGCAAAAAAAAGCTGGCGGATATTCTACACCCAATAAACGGTTATTGACACGATAATGAACCGAATAACTGTTGTTCGGGAAATATTCATTATATTTGGAATTGTAAATCATATACTTTGCAGCTATGGAGGAGAAAAGGGTTAAGAGATATCCGATCGGGGTGCAGACTTTCAATGAGATCATTGAGGGAGATTATCATTACATCGACAAGACGGGCTATGTCTATGAGATTGGGAACGCATACAAGTATGTGTTCCTTAGCCGACCGAGGAGGTTCGGGAAGTCGTTGCTCACCACCACTTTCCACAGCTACTTCGCAGGGGAGAAAGATCTGTTCAACGGGCTCAAGGCTGGAGAACTGGAGAAAGAATGGAGGAAACATCCAGTGTTCCATTTTGACATGTCAACGGCGAAGCACCTGAACGAGGAGCAGTTACTCAGAACATTGAGTTACAAGCTGTCTGTCTATGAGAGTACGTTCGGCAAAGATCCAGAACTCAAGGAAGAAGACATAAACGCACGGTTTGAGCGACTTGTCAAGAGTGCCGTAGAGCAGACTGGCGAGAAGGCCGTTATAATCATCGATGAATATGACTCCCCACTGCTTGACGTGATGAACGATCCGGCAAGGCTTGCGCCGATGCGGCAGATAATGCGAAACTTCTACAGCCCAATCAAAAGCTTGGATCCGTACCTCCGGTTCGTGTTCATCACAGGAATCACCAAGTTCGCGCAACTGAGCATATTCAGTGAACTCAACAACCTGATGAACATCTCGATGCTGCCGAAGTATTCGGCTGTCTGCGGAATCTCCCAGACTGAAATCGAGACTCAGATGAAGGACTCTGTCATTGATCTGGCCACCGGGCTCGAAATCTCTTACAGTGAAGCCCTCAAAAAACTGAAGGAAAACTATGACGGCTACCACTTCTGCGACAGGTCCGAGGATATTTATAATCCATATAGTTTGATAAAAGCTCTTGACACGCAGCGATTGGGAAGCTATTGGTTCGAGAGCGGCACTCCGACATTCCTCATTGAGAGGATAGACAGTAATCCGATTGACGAAACGGAGCTGGACAATATGACCGACATTCCGGAATCGGCTTTCGATGTCTCACCAGAGCTCTGCGATGACACGCTGCCAATGCTCTATCAAGCAGGCTATCTGACCATCAAAGGGTATGACCAAAGGACAAAACTATACACACTCGGCTACCCTAACGAGGAAGTCAAGATAGGCTTCACGGAATGCCTTCTGGCCCGTTACAACAGCAAACGGATGTCCGGGAATATGTTCGTGGCTAAATTCAGCGCCGCTCTTAACCGAAACGACATTAACGAAGCCCTCCAGCGGATGCAGTCCTATATGGCAGGGATTCCTTATGACTTGGAAAACAAGACCGAGAAGCATTTCCAGACCATCATCTATCTCGTATTCTCCCTGCTCGGCTATTATATTCACAGCGAGGTGAAATCCGCCATCGGGCGTGCTGACGCGGTCTGCCGCACACAGGACCGCATCTATGTCTTTGAGTTCAAGGCGGACAGCTCCGCCGAAGTAGCCCTGAAGCAGATTGACGACAAAGGATACCTTATTCCGTATAAGTTTGATACAACCAATGCGGCAAACAAAATGCGGCTGCTGAAAGTCGGTGTAAATATCTCAACCGAAACCCGAACCATCGAGAACTGGAAAGTCGAAGAGGTTCAGATGTAAATAGGTAAGCAGTAATATTTGACAGACAATGAAATACAATAAAGAAATTTTAATCTACAAAAACAATTCATTCACAAAAGACAATTTCGTATTCTTTTGGGGACACCACAAGGGTAAGAATGGCGTTAGCAAATCTTGCTTCAGCCAATGGTATCCTTGCCTTTTCACTGTAGATGGTCAACAATATAATTGCGCTGAGCAATATATGATGGCTCAGAAAGCCAATGTATTTGGCGATAAAGAGGTGATGAGACAGATTCTTGCCGAGACCGATCAAATGACCATCAAGAAACTTGGCCGTTTGGTTAAGAATTACGATGACGGCATCTGGACCGAGAAACGTTTTCAGATTGTCGTTGAAGGCAATCTCGCCAAATTCTCACAAAATGACAACTTGCGGAATTTCTTGTTGAACACTGATGACAAGATCCTTGTTGAAGCAAGTCCCAAAGACACAATATGGGGAATCGGATTTGATGAATTTGCTCCGGAAGTGACTAATCCTTCACTTTGGAATGGAGAAAACCTTCTTGGTTTTGCTCTTATGGAAATTCGCGACAGGCTGAGGGAAATCGAAACCTTGTACAATGAACAATAATTCAGATGATTATAAATACGAGCCGATTCCTTGACAATTTTTGGTGCTCTCTGAGAATTAGGATAACAAAAAGAACTAATTATGAAAGGTTACGCAAAACCATTGCACGAATTTATAGAAGGTCATAAAATACAATTCATAATTCCTGTCTATCAGCGCAACTATGATTGGTTAATAGACAACTGTGACCAATTGTTTAGCGACCTAGTAAAACTAAGCAGCTCTAACAGACAGTCGCATTTCTTTGGCTCCATTGTCACATCTTCTGCCGACAGTTGTTTTAACCGGTTAGTGATTGATGGTCAACAACGTCTAACAACCATTTCTCTCCTTCTTCTAGCTGGAATAAAGGCTGTAAAAGATAATGATCTCGAAATTAGCGATGAATCAAGAATAGAAGAAGCGTATGAGGTTTTCTTAAAAGCCAAATTCTGTAATTCTGAGCGTAAAATCAAGCTGGTTCCTATTGAGAATGACAGAATAGCCTACGACAAGATTTTCAACAATGAAGATTCATTTGATGAAGACTCTAAGATCACTCGCAATTACCGTCATTTCTATGATAAATTGACGAAGAAGCCACAAGCGTTTTCCTTCGACCAACTTCTTGATGCCATTGAGCGTTTGCAAATAATATCAATAGAATTGGACAGTGACGATGACGCACAGCTGATTTTTGAAAGCCTTAACTCTACCGGTTTAGCCCTAACCGAAGCCGACAAAATACGCAACTATCTCTTGATGTCTCTGACACCTGACGAACAACAGGTGTGCTTCAAGGAATATTGGCAAAAGATTGAATTTGCAACTGAAAACCAACCCACAAGATTCTTGCGTGATTATCTGACAATCAAACAGCAATTGCAGCGTCCTGTTCGTCAGTCAAACATATACTATGAATGGAAGAAGTATATGGATGGGCATAATCGTAAAAATGAACTTATCGATATGCTGGATTATGCGCATTATTATCAACAAGTAACAGAAGCGAAACTATCCACGGCCAAACTTTCCGAGAAGATGCGCCACATCTGCAATATTGATACAGATGTAACCAATGTGTTCTTAATTCAGTTCTTGAAGTATGCTTCATCCAACAACCTTTCAGAAGATGAAATATTCAAGGTGATTGATTTGGTGGAGAACTATTTAGCAAGACGTATTGTCTGCAATATGCCAGGAAATGCTCTCACCCAAGTCTTCTGCTCTTTACATAAGGACGTATTAAGAAGCATTGATGAATACCACTCTGCCAATGTAGGCCACGATTATTCATATTCAGACATATTGGCTTATCACATTATGCGCCGTGACGGTAATTACCAGTTGCCAAGGGATACACAATTTATAGAAGCCATTAAAACACGAGATGTCTATCATATGCTGAAACCATTCCAGATTTTTCTCTTTGAACGATTGGAAAACTCTGTACACGGCGAATACAATGATGTGGCCTCTGATATGAAAAAGAAAGATGCCACTATTGAGCATATTATGCCTCAAACTCTCAATGGGGATTGGAAAGCTATGCTTGGGGGCAACTTTGAAGAAATACACGAAAAATATCTCCACACTTTCGCAAATCTGACTTTGACAGGAATAAACAGCGAGTTAAGCAACAAACCATTTGAGATAAAGCGTGATGGCAAAACGATAGGAAAAGAAATTTACCCTGGATATAAGAACTCGAAATACCGCCTGACCAGAAGCATTACTTCGTGTGTCAAATGGACAGAAAGAGAGCTACAGAATAGATGTGATGAGATTGTGGATATATTTTTGCGCCTATACCCATTACCACAAATAGCTTTCAAGCCATTACAAAAACCAGTAGATGAAGTATCTTTAGACGAAGAGACATTCACGCCAACCAATAGAACATTGAAAGGGTTCCGTATGTTTGGAAATGAATATGCAGAAACAACTTGGAAAGGGATGCTTTTACAAGTTGTTAAATTTGTGATGGAACGATATCCCGACATTGTTGACACACTCTATGATGCCGAAGGCTTCTTTTGGTCTTCTAAACTAGCAGATCCGAGATTCTGTACACTGATAGCTCCTCAAAAATACCTATGGACAGCAATGGACAACAAAAGCAAACTTCGTTGTTTGCGCTACCTCTTTGAGAAATGTGATATTGCCGAATCGGAATTGGTGATGATACTTGAACCCAATAAAGAGTAAATTATATGGATGAAAAGGGAAGCATACCACAGTTTGTGAACAGCGATTCTTTCATGGCGGACAAGGACTATGTGAAAT
>CAVBMN010000092.1:0-9334 GCA_963596515.1 bacterium | reverse complement strand
CTCTAATTAATTGTCAGTCATAATGATGCGGTTTTGTGAAAGTGAAACTATTTATTTGGCATTTATCAATCTTTCTTCCGAACTTTGCGGCTGTAACACTAATAACTAAAGAATAACTTATTATGCGAAGACCATTGTATTTATTAGCCTTTTGCATATCGCTGGGCGTTCTGTTCTCTTGTGGAGATACTCTTGTAATCGACAAGCCTAAGACTGTTGGTCAGGAAGAATCCTGTCAAAACTTCACTATGGAAGAAGCCATAGTTGTTTTCTCTGATGAATATGACAGGACCTCAAATTTCGATCCAGTCACCATTTCGGATTCTCCTTTTGTTTGGGAATCTGGTACTGTTGTTCCGGTGTGGAAAGCTGCGGAGCATCATTCCATTCAAGGGAGAGATGAGAGTTATGTGGTTCCGATGTTGTCATCAGTCAGGTATTATGCCTCTAATGGTAAGGATGGAATACTGTTTAGATGTGATCAGAGCTTGATTATTTCCAGGAATGTCAACACTGGACGAACATCTCTCCGCATCGTTTTCTCTATTCCGGAGGATGACTTGAAGCGAAGCCGGACATCCTCTGATTTTTCTGGACTTCTTGTCTATACAGATTTGAGCGGCAAATTCAGGAAGATAGAGAAGTATGCGGGAGGAGAAATGCTAGATGGCGTTTATTTCAGTGAGAGTGAATCAGAAATAGCCTGGGAGAGGCACAAATTGTTCATCAACAGGATTATGGAGGGGATCACTGTGTTCAAAGTGAATTCTCTTCAAATCGAGACCCGTTGTCCTGCTCCAGGTGACACAGTGGAGTATAATGATTCGATCAACCCCTCACACTGCAATGGTAACTGTTTTCCGGATCTATGGTGGCAGAACCCGGACTTTGATTTCTGGAATGATTCGATAGCGCCTTCCGACACCACAGGTGTAGATGATTACCCTTGGGATGGAGGAGAGTCCGGTGGTGGAGGTAGTGTCGGTGGTGGAGGTGGAGGTAATACCAGACCGCCAAAGGATAACGGAGGAGGTTCTGATAATAAGCCTGTCAGACCGGTTGATTGTTCTTCGTTTTATGGCAAACCAGAGTACTATGAACGTAGGTATGCGGATTATGTTAAGAGATATAAAAAAGAAGACAATAGTATCTATTATATAGAATATGGGTTGTATTATTGTAACAAATTTCTTGATTTGAAGAGTTCTGGCAAGATGTCCGTAGAAGGCAATAAATGGATTGACAAAACGTTAGTTCTTCTTCAAGAAAAATTAGAGAAACAAGTCCAATCAAATCCTGCATTGGAAGATAATCTTGATTTGTTGGAGGCGGCAGCGTTTAAAACACATCCTGAAGCTTATATTGAAGGTGGTATTTTGCAGTTGTCCATTACGGATAAATTAAGAATTGTAGAAACGATCAGATGGAAAGATCTTACTTCAAAACTTGGTCGTGAACAGATCAGTGAGGTTGTAAAGGCTCAAATAGAGTACTATATCAAGCATCCATACGAAAGAGCGTTTGACGCATACTATATGATGAATAATTGGGATCCTATAAAACAATTACTTTACGATTACTGTTCAGTTGATCTTTCGACAAGAAGCGCATCACATGATGAGACACACGAGAGATATACGGTTCTTTGCAATTTACTTTTCGAGGAGATTGTTGCTTATTTTTACGATACGGTTGATGGCTTTGAGTTAGACTATTGATATTCTGTTGATAATGATGAAAGATGTTCTGTTGATGATATTCCTTACCCTCGCGTGTTCTTCTTGCTACATCCGGACTGGTAGTAGTGCCGTAGCTGGATTTAACACGGCTGTTAATTGGGAGGTTGAAGCTTATCCGGTAGAGATTGGAATCGGTGAAGAATATGGACCGAATAAGATGTTGGTTTATTCGGATACTTGCGGTTTGCTTGCTGCTTTTAATGGTGATGAGACATCCTTTTATTTGACATCTGATTGTGGGAAAACCTGGACGAAGAGGGGATCCGTTGACAGTCTGTTATGTCGGTCTATCGCAAAGTCAAGTGACCGGTTCTATGGGTGTTTTTTTAGCACAAATCCAAATGACGGTGGAATGATTATGCTGTCGGACGATTTGGGAAGAACGTGGGAAACGATTCTCGATAACAAGAACGGAATTTTCCGGTTTAACGTGCAGGATGATGGCACATTGGTCGCTTTGCTGACTCTTGATGAAGGTTATGCTATCCTATGTTCGGTTGATGGTGGGCAGAATTGGATGTCATTTCCATCTTCGGTGACGAGAGACATCGTTACATTCGGTCAGTTATCCTTTTTGAGAGATGGAATGATATATTCGTCAAAAGGTAAGGTCATAGTAATTAATCCGGTCTCATTTGTGGCTGATACCATATATTCAAGCAAAGGATTAATAAGTGACGTGGTGTCTGGTGAGGATGTGATAGGTGTTTGGGAGGGACATAGGGCAAATTATTATAGACTCGAAGGTAAACACTCTGACCTTGTATCGTCTATATGGGATATAAGAAGGCCGTTCAGGAACTACATCCCTGCTGAAATCTATCAGTATGGGGACGTGGTTTATACGAAGATCATTCCGCTGACTTATGAAACGAAAACATCGTTGTTAATGTCCGTGGACAGGGCAAGGACTTGGTGTGAGATTAATGTTGTAAGTGATTTTGAAAAGGAATTAGATGAGGTCGAACCATCGGCCGGCGATTGGCCAATGGCCGGATACAAAGATAGGATGGTGTCATACTGTGTGGGTTATAAGGACGGGAGACGGCAGGATTTCATCAAGGTCATCAGGCTCAAGCTGTGATTGGGAGATTCATGACAGCTTCTCAAGATAGAAAACTCTCCGTTGTGATGTATAAGAATTGTTTGTTGATTACTCTACTTGTTATAGCGTGTTCTTCCTGCTACATCCGGATTGGTGGGAGGAAAACGCCGATGCAAGATGATTTTATTTTGGACGCTTATTCGGTGAAAAAGGGAATCGGGGACAGATATAGCCCTTGTGAAATGGCTGTCTGTTCTGATGATATGTGGGTGTTGTCAGTTTGGGATATGGCCGATTCTTGTAATACGTTCTTTTTGTCGGTGGACAAGGGGGGCAATTGGGAGATGCTGTCAAGCCTTGATAAGAAGTGGACTTGTAAAAATATGTTGGTGGACAATGATATTATCTATTGCTCGGCTCTTAATCAAGGTCGAATCGGAAAAACTACAGTAAATGCAGGCAAGATATTTCGATCCCAAGACTATGGAAAGAGTTGGGAAGAAATGTTTGTTTTTGATGCATTCATTGAACATATAATGGTTGTGGACAGTACCTTGGCGGTTCAGTTGTGTTCTGTCACAGAGGTGGATGGAGAGGACGTATACGATGTTGAGCACACAATTCGAATTTCGAATGATCTTGGTAAAACGTGGCGTGGTTATACGTTTGGCAATTTTTATGTATCATCTTTCTCCTCTTATAAGATTACTGTCGCTGTGGGCGGAAGGCGTGAATCAATATTGGAAATTATCCCTGAGAGACAGATTATTGATACAATCAGTAGTGATTCTAAAATGATAACCAATGTTGTTAGGGGAGATGATATTGTTGGACTTACTAATGGCGGAAGCGCCGACTATTTTAGAATTATTGACGGTGTCGCAAACTTTTATTCAAGAATACAATATGAGGGACCTTTTGTCAATCATACCCCAGTCCAAATCTATCAATATGATAGCATCGTTTTTACAAAGGTGTTGGTCCCCGGTTTGAATTCGACATCAAAGATGTTTGCCTCGACTGACCGGGCCAGGACCTGGACACAAGTGTCCACAAGGTCAGAGATTGACAACCAACTTGACAGTGTTTGGACTCCGGAAGGTGATGCGTGGTTTATGGCCGGATACAAAGACCGGATGTTGTCATACTGCGTGGGCTACAAGGACAGGAAGCGACAGGATTTCATCAAGGTCATAAGGCCTAAATAGAACCCCGGGTATGTTAATCGTGCTTGCTTTGGTTGCAGTGATATTCCGGATTTTGTCAAGCCATAGAATCCGGAATATTTTTTTTTCGATGTGATTGCATTTATAATTCAATGTGTTGAAAGAAAATAATATAAAACGTTAATATATTTTGCATCTTATCGTTTAATTTCCTATATTGCCCAAGACTTATTCTAATAACCAATTATGTATGAAAGCATTCCTAAGATTTTGTCCGTTGCTTGCAATGCTCCTGTTGTTGTGTGCTTGCGTTGATGAGATGTTTTCTCTAAAAAATGATGCATTGAAAACCGCTGTTGATAAGGGATCTTTTGAAGATATCCTCGTTCAACGGAACAATTTGCTATTTACGAATGTCAAGTCTTCAGGTACATTGAGTCGTACTCGTTCCGCATCAGATGGATCTGACTTGGTCAGTCTGGAGTCTTTGCTGGACAGGTCAAAGACAGAGACAATCGTATTCAAGAATTATCACATCGTCCAGATACCATTCAAGCAAACAGAAGAAGATAGTCGGGCAAGTTTGTCGGACTCTGATCAGGACACTTTTGTGGAAGACGAAATCAGTGTAGTACGTAAGTTTTTGGTCGAGATTTCAGACACATTATCAGGTACAAGGAGGCAGATTGTGGCGACGCTTGTGCCGACTCCGGATAATTGCAGGATTTATGGGTCAGATAGTTATAGCTATATAAATAAGGAGACCTTTGAGGGCGTCATATTATATAGCGATCTTGACGGGAGTTTCAGAAGCGTGAATTCCTATGGGCTTCGCCCGATACGAAATGCGTATGTGATTGATCCGGAGGATTCTTTGGATTACTATCGTGTTCGTTATATTAATGTTTACGAGGCGAAAGGAACAACTCGTGGATCAGCGAACGAGTCGATTACAGGAAGTATATGTGTGGGGGAAATACGTAAAAAGCCAGATGACAGTTTGATTAATGACAATAGTTGTGATGACAATTGGGTAGATGAAGAACCCCGTGGGGGACGCGGTGGAGGAGGCGGAACATCTGGCGGGTCAAATTCCGGGAGTTCTGCCGGTGGAAGAGGACCGAACACAGAAAACGTGATTGACTCCTGTGTGGTGACTGGAGAGTATAAACCGAAGAAAGAGGACGATGATGTCATTTGGTATTCGGTGTCTTTATATAGCGTGGGAAAAGGTCATACACGCGGTAGCGGGCGATATTCAAACCGTGAGCATAAATACATCGTGTGCGAGGCTGTTCCTGATGGCGATGCGTATTTTGACAGGTGGACGGGAGACTTTAACGGAAGAGGCGAGGTACTTGAATTTCTTGTGAACAGGGATGTGACTTCCACCGCATATTTCGCTTCGATGACAGGAGATTACAATGACCCTCTTGACCCTGTTAACCGTCCGTGCTTCAGCAAGACCGCAAAAGTCGGCAATCCACTCAACAATATGTCCATTGCCTCTCCGGGATGGTCCGGCTTGCGAGGCGGGACTTTCGGTTATGTGCGAAATGGGGGAACTAAATTTCATTCGGGCTTGGATCTTTATGCGGAGGAGGGTACTCCGATTTATGCTATGATTGACGGGGTGATTTCTTCGAATAGTTACGTAATAGAACAACCAAATAGAGATCCTACGGCAAAAGATGTTGATGACAAAGGGTATCCATTGGGGTATTCAGGAGATAAGGATGGTGCTGGTAATCGTGTGACAATAATAGGACAATATAATGGCCAGGATGTACAGTTAGGTTATTGGCATCTCCAAGCAGGAGCACCTTTGGCCATTAATCCTCGTTCAGGAAGTGTTTATAAGCCTGGAGATCAGATATTTCGAGGAGAATTGTTAGGCTATTCTGGGAAATCAGGCAATGCTTATAATGTTACGAACAAGCATCTTCATCTGGTGTATAAGATTAAAAATTCAAAAGGGAACTATATTTATGCAAATCCTGAATTAATCATTAACGGTTCAGTTAATTGGATTGATTCGGAGTCTTCTGGTACGGTTATTATAGACGATCTAATCATAAACATTGAATGTGATACAGAAAATAAGCAAAATCTTCTATAACAAAGTCTTATTATGAGAAAGTTACTATTTTCATTATTTTTTGTGGCAATATTTTGCAAAGGTGCTTATGGCCAATCGTTAGAATATATTGCCTATGATGTGGAGGGGATCAAGATTGGTCAAGTGCTGGATTATTCGCAATTTGTTGCCAAATTTGGATTGCCCGATAAGTATGAGAAGCAGAGTTCCAATGGCGGTGATTACGAAGTTACTGAAACTTACAAAAAAGGTAAGTGCTATTTTGAGTTTTGCGATGGTGGCTATTTCTGCGGCTTTACTCTTTCTGACAATTCGTTTTCTGCATTGACATTGCTCATTAAAGGAGGAATTAAAGTGGGTGATAAATTGTCAAAATTAGATGATTTTAAGTACGGAAAGCCAATTGTCGCAGAATGGATGAAGCCGTTTGGATACTATATTCCCTATGTTATATTTCCAGAGCAAGATGGTAAGGTATTTCTTTTTGTGCGCGATGGCATAATTGAGAAAATTTCATATTCCGATCCGACATAGAATGAGAATATGCGAATTAGAGAAGTATTAAGTTGTGTACTGGTAGTTTGTATGCCAGCATTATTAAATGCAACTAACTACGCTCAGGATTTCTATGATGAGTTCAGGGCTAAAAGCATAGATGTGGCGGGTGTGAAAATCGAGCAGAAAATGACTTATGGCCAGTTTGTGGCGAAGTTCGGGAAGCCAACAGAATATATTCAAAGTGAATCTGGTGAAGACAGTAAGCCTGATGTTGATGAATATTATAAAGTTGGGCGTGATGTTTTCTATTTTCAGGACAACGGAACTTTTTGTGGGTTTTCCATAAATGAAAAGAATTTTTCAGTCCTTACTTTGTGGGTGCCTGGTGGGATTCGCGTAGGAGATAAACTGTCAAAGTTGGATAATTTCAAATACGGTAAACCGAAAGAAGCCTCTTGGCTGAAACCGGAGAATGGCTTTGTGGAATATGTCTTATTCTATAATTATTTGGATGCTTTTGTGTATTTGTCGGTGAAGGATGGCATAATTCATAATATTCAGTATTCTGATCCAGTATAGAAGGTCTATAGTACCTATGCTTTTTATGAGCGATAACCCAAGGCCAAGTCCTAATAGATCTTGACCTTGAGTTTTGAATATGCCCTTTCTGCTTTCTGAAGTGCCTTCTCGACAGTTTCGTCGGTGGCTAGGATGACACCTACACGGCGATGTCCCTTGATCTCAGGCTTCCCGAAGAACCTGATCTGAACGCCCGGCTCCTCAAGAACCTTGTCAACGTCTTGGAACTCATATTCATTAGTGTTGCCCTCGACAACTATCGCCTTGGAGGCGGACGGTCCGTAGAAACGAACTTCAGGAATCGGCAGACCCAGGACCGCGCGTGCGTGAAGGGCGAACTCCGACATATCCTGCGAGATCATCGTCACCATTCCCGTGTCGTGCGGCCTCGGAGAGACTTCACTGAATATGACATCCTCTCCCTTTACGAAAAGTTCTACGCCGAATATTCCATAGCCTCCCAAAGCGGTGGTGATCTTTCCCGCTATATCCTGAGCCTTTTTCTCGGCGGCCGGACTCATACCTTGAGGCTGCCATGACTCACGGTAGTCGCCGTCAACCTGATGATGGCCCACAGGCTTGAGGAACGTGGTTCCGGCACAGTGACGCACTGTCAGAAGGGTGATCTCATAGTCAAAATCCACAAAACCCTCGACGATGACCTTTCCGCCACCGGCACGTCCTCCTTCCTGAGAGACCTTCCAAGCCTCGGCGACCTGAGAGTCATCACGGATCACACTCTGCCCGTGACCGGAAGAACTCATAACCGGCTTCACCACACACGGAAAGCCAATCCGGACCACAGCTGTCCTGAACTCGTCCTCCGTCTGGGCGAACTCGTACCGTGAGGTAGGAATCCCAAGTTCCTCAGCGGCAAGCCGTCTTATACCCTCCCTGTTCATCGTCAGGTAAGTCGCGTTGGCCGTCGGGATGACCGTGTAGCCTTTCTTTTCGAGTTCGATGAGTTTCTGAGTGGCGATCGCCTCAACCTCCGGGATGATCAAATCTGGTTTTTCCTCCTCGATCATCTTGGCGAGAGCGTCACCGTCAAGCATAGACAGGATATGGGATGACTGTGCCACCTGCATCGCAGGCGCGTTCGCATATTTGTCAACAGCCACGACATTCACGCCGTAGCGCTCAAGCTCGATCGCGACCTCTTTCCCAAGTTCTCCCGAACCGCAGAGAACAACCTTTTTCCCGACAGGAGTGAAAGGATTACCAATGTTTGCCATACCGAATAATTGTGTTTGAATCCTCAAATTTACGAATATTCAACCTCTGGAACAAGATTTCCTCCGCCGATGATTGCCAAATTTGGTGTATCATTGCTTAAATATCAAGGTTCCAATATTTTACGCAAAGTGGTTATGTCGCTCAAAACAGCGGCTTATTTTTCGGCAAGTGGACAAAAAATTCAGTTTCCGAAAAATAGCCGCCGACTATTTTTCGGGAACCGGGTAAAAAATGCGATTCGCGCTGAATTATCCTCTTCCGGAGTCGGAAATGAGGTCGTGGAGGGTGCGGTTGAAATCCGCGCGGGACAGGAGATCCTCAAGGGTTATGTGCATTCTCCAGCGCCAGTAGTGACGTGATATGGCCGGGATGTTGATGCGCTCGTCCTCCGGCTTGCCTTGATAGCGGACCTCTCCGTCAATGGACATCCAGTCTTGAAGCGGGAGGACGCACAGCATTGAAGGAGAGTTCAGATGCTGGTTTACAATCCGTTCGCAGATCCACGGTTCGCAGAAGTACGGGGCCTGTCCCTCGCAGTGAAGGATCTCGTGGAAGAAACGCTCGGATATCGCACGGTCTTCTTCCCACCAGCCGCGCAAGGTGGAGGTGTCGTGGGTTCCGGTCGCGCAGACTGACAGATAAGGATAGGTCCACGGCTCGTCGAAAGTCTTCTGAGGTGATTTCGGCATCCTCTGGATCTCAAGAGAAAGAATCCGCAGATCTTTCATCACCTCCGGAACACAGGCCGGAATCATTCCGAGATCCTCCCCGCACGCCAGCATTCCGGTGGAATCCAGAAGGGCCGGCAGTTTCCTCATCGCGCACTCTTTCCAGAAGCCGTTGTGACGATGATAGAAGAAGTCGTTGTAGAGGTCGTTGTAAACGTTCTTAAAGTAATCGCTCAAAGCCTTGAAATCATCCGTGTTCTGGGCAGCGATACGAGGATGATACCATCCGTCACGATGAGGGTCCG
>CAVBMN010000091.1:0-9574 GCA_963596515.1 bacterium | reverse complement strand
TCCAAGCGAACGGAGTGTTGCCATCGGTGTCACTTACCGGAACCTTGTAGCCGACCGGACACGGATCGTAGATGGTCTTCTTCATCGAGACTCCTCCCCAATAATCATCATCGGACACATCCACCCAGTCCTTGGTGATGTAGTCGCAGACATATTCAGGATTCCCGTCCTCGTCCACATTGCCGGTGGCCTTGTAGGTCATTGCATAGAAAGTAGTAGGGTACTGGATTGAATTTTCTATCGTGCCGTGGTAGTCCGCCAAGTCCTTTATCTTGAAGAGGACCTTTCCATCGATGCCGTAGAGTTCCTTCTCACCGTCAGCCACATAGCTGTAGTCCTCATTCTGGATCGTGAATCCGGCAGCACCCGGGAACGGATCCTTGCGGCCCCATTGGTACAGCATTCCGAAACTGTCGAAGGAACCCTTGGTTATCTCCGTCGCTCCTATGTTCCTGTCCATGAATGTCCATTGGGTTCCGGCAGCGTTCGCCTCCGTGGTGTACAAAGTAGCTTCAGGATCATAGTCGCAGATCCAAAGATGCCAGCTCCAAAGAATCGTGCCTGCCGCATCGCAGACAGCGACAAGGGCGTTGCCTTTCGCATTAGCGGTCTCAGCGTAGGCCGTTTGGGTTTCCGGATCGAAATACAGGCTTTTCACAAGGCCGTAGCTGTCTTGCCATACGAGTTTTACAGTGGAACCTTCCCCCGTCAGTTCTGTCTTCGAATTTCCTTTGTGGGAAGTTGCGAAAGATACCACACTGCCAGGCTTGACGATGTAGCAGTTGGCGGTGCCGTTCTCCGACAGATTCACAGCCGCCTCCGAAATCTCTTCCGGAACGTAGATTGGTTTCTTTGGTCCGTTGTCCTTTTCGCATCCGGCGAATGTGACACTTGCCGCGCACAGCAATGCCGCGAGCAGACTTTTCTTGTTGTTGGTCATAAAAATAATTTGTTAAGAACGTTTATATTCAACTGACAAGGTAAGAATATTATTTCGTTCTTCCCGCATTATTTTACCATAAAATCGATTTTATGCAATATTATGAGCGCGTTTTGAATATTTATGCCTTATAGCAGTCGTTTCACAGACTTGAAGAACTTGTAAGGCATATACCTGAACGGCAGATCCAGCCACGTCGGTGTGGTGACGACCGCCCGGTAGTGCGTGAACGCGTCGAAGCTTCGTTTGCTGTGGTAGCTGCCGAGACCGGAGTTGCCGACCCCGCCGAACGGAATGTTCTCGTTGGCGATGTGCATTATCGTGTCGTTGATGCAGGCACCGCCGGAGGATGTGTGACGAATGACGTGATCCCCCTGGCTTCCGAAATAGTACAGGGCCAACGGCTTTTCCCTTGATGTGACGAACGAGATCACCTCATCGATGTCCTTGAACGCCTGCACAGGGAAGATCGGTCCGAAAATCTCTTCGCGCATCACCGGCGCGTCCGGTGAGACACCATCCAACACTGTCGGCTCGAAGTACCTGTCACCGCGCTCCGTGTGGCCGCCGAAAGCGATCCGTCCGTCTTTAAGGTAACCCTCAAGGCGGTCGAAAGCCTTGTCGTTGACGATTCTGACAAAGTGGTCCGTTTTCCGAGGATCTTCTCCGAGAAGAGCCTTGAGATTGATTTTCAACTCTTTAAGGAACTCATCCTTGATGTCTTCGTGAAGCATCAGGTAGTCCGGAGCGATGCAAGTCTGTCCGGCGTTGAGGCTCTTTCCCCAGGCAATCCGTTTAGCCGCCACCTTGATGTCGGCGTCCTTGTCCACGATGCACGGACTCTTCCCTCCGAGCTCCAGCACTACAGGCGTAAGGTTCTTCGCCGCCGCTCCCATCACGATCCTGCCGAGCGCAGGGCTTCCGGTGAAGAATATGAGATCCCAGCGTTCATCCAACAGGGCCGAGTTGACCTCTCGGTTCCCCTGTACGACGGCGACATATTCATCGCTGAACGTGTCCTCGATCATTTGCTGGGTGACCTTGGAGACATTCGGGACGTACGGCGATGGCTTCAGAACCGCCGTGCAGCCGGAGGAGATCGCTCCGACGAGCGGTGTCAGAAGCAGCTGCACGGGGTAGTTCCACGGCGAGATGATCAGCGCGGTGCCAAGCGGCTCGCTGATGATCCTGCTCCGCGACGGAAACATCTTCAGCGGAGTCGCCTTCCTCTGCGGTCGGCTCCATTTCCGTATATTACGAATATGGCAGCGTATCTCTCTGAGCAGTATGCTGACCTCTGTCAGGTAAGCTTCCTCGTAGGACTTGTGCAGATCCGTCCACAGCGCCTCGCATAGTGGCTTCTCCCATTTGCGCACAGCCGCCTCGAACGCCTTGAGCCGCTCCAGCCGCCATTTCACGTCGAGGGTGGCCCCGCTCCTGAAAAAGCGTTCCTGCCGCCCCCTTATCTCATTTATCCTCTCAACCGAAGTATTTTCCAACATTATGATGCTTTATGAATATCCTGCCTCAAAGGTAGTGATTTCCCCTTGATATTCAGTGACTCTTTCTGAATATTCCTACGTCCGGTGAAGTGATCCATCACGCTATAGACTCCGAAGCATTTTCCGAAGATGAAGTCGAAGACCGCGATCGGTAATATTCCCTGCCAGAATCTGATGAAGTGGTACGGGAACGGGATTCCCTTGAAGTTTTTGCCTTTCTCGATTGCTTTTATGACCTTCGCGGCGACCTTCTCCGGCTTCAGGATGGGGAATATTTTGGATTGCACTCCGTCGAACATTCCCGTATTGATGAAGTACGGAGCCACAGACAGAACCTTGACCTTGCTCTTGGCAAGTTTAAGTTCGATTCTCATTGATTCCGTCCAGCCGATCACCGCCCATTTGCTTGCGCAATAGACCGACATCTTAGGGACTCCGAGCATTCCTGCGGCTGATGCGATGTTGCAGATGCAGCCGCTGTTTCTCTTTATCATATCCGGAAGAGCCTGGAGAGCCACCAGCATTGGAGCGGTCGCGTTGATGTCCATTGTCAGGTTGATGTCCTTTACCGTCTGCCTGTCGAATGTGTTGTTGCCTCTGACAACTCCGGCGCAGTTGATGAGAATGTCCACCTGCCCGACTTCGCTGATGACCTTTGAATATGTCTCCGCTACGGCATCCGCGTCCGCGCAGTTCACCTGATAGGAATGGATCCTGTCCTTATTGCTGCCGAGTGACGTTTTCGGCCTGTCCGCATTGTTTGCATCTGTTCGGTTTACATCGCCGCCAGATATTCCGGCAAGCTCAATTTCCGTCCTTCTGATGTTGTCAGGATTGACATCCCAGATCACCAGATTGGCCACACCTTTCTCCAGACAGATGTGCCCCATAATCTTGCCTATCCCGGAGGCTCCTCCGGTGATAAGCACTGTTTTTCCTTTTAAGTTCATATTATATACTACTAACTAACCACGCAAATGTAGATTCTTTCAACCGATAAACAATGAAATTCGTCCTTTTGAAAATTAATTGTGGGGTTTGCCGATGGTATTTCCACTTTATGACTAACTTTGCGGTATGGATGCGATGAACAAGGAAATGCTCCGCCTGGCTCTGCCGAGCATACTCGCCAACCTGACCGTACCGCTGGTCGGGATGGTGGACATAGCCGTGGCGGGTCATCTGGATGCGTCTGCGGCGGCGTTGATCGGGGGCATCTCGGTCGGCTCGCTGATGTTCGACCTGCTGTACTGGAACTTCGGATTCCTTCGCGCCGGAACAGGCGGAATGACCGCCCAGGCTTTCGGACGGGAGGACTGGGACGATTGCGCCGGCAATCTTACAAGGGGAGTCGGCGTGGCTTTCATCATCGCCTTTGCCTTGCTCCTGATCCAATGGCCGTTCCAGAAACTGATCTTTCTCTTTGTCGGCTGCTCTGACGAGGTACGTTCCCTCGCCCTTGAATATTTCTACATCCGCATCTGGGCCGCTCCTGCAACCCTCAGCCTGATGGCGTTCCGAGGGTGGTTCATTGGAATGCAGGACACGTTCTCTTCGATGTTGACAGACGTGATGGTAAACGGTGGCAACGTCTTGTTCAGTATATTCCTTACCTTTGCTATCCCTGGGACCGGCTTCGAAGGCCTGGGATTCAAAGGAATAGCCATAGGAACGGTCTTGGCGCAATATTCCGGTCTCTTTTTCGCGTCAAGCCGTGTCGCCTTGAAGTTCAGAAATGTCTTCGGAAGTGTGTCGCTTCAGGACCTTAAGTCGGCTTTTAACGGAGACAAGATCAAGAGGTTCTTCTCGGTCAACCGTGACCTGTTCATCCGCTCTGTCTGCCTGATAATCGTCTATCTTGCGTTCACCGCCATTTCCGCCCGTTTCGGTGACGTGCTGTTGGCTTCCTGTGCGATAATGCTCAAACTCCTTCTGGTATTCTCCTATTTCACTGACGGATTCGCTTTCGCCGGCGAGGCCCTGACCGGAAAGTTTGTCGGTGTCCGATGGCCTCAGATGGTGCGGCAGACGGTGGACTACACTTTTGGCTGGAGTATGGGGATAGGTGTAATCTTTGTGTTCGTCTATGCTGTTTCCGGAATGTCAATGGTCCGTCTTCTGACATCAGACGGCATTGTAGTCGAAGCGACACGAGCCTTTATGCCGTGGCTGATCTTCTTCCCGCTGATCAGCTGTCCTGCCTTCACCTGGGACGGCATCTACACCGGTGCCACCGCCACCAATGCTATGCGCGACTCCAACATCGGCTGCGTAATCGCCTTCTTTGCCGTCTGGCTCCTCGGAATGTTCTTTCTAAGACCCAAAGGAGCTGCGGCCGCTCATCTCCTCTTCGCCGCCTACTATGCCCACCTCATCTACCGCTCCCTCTATCAAACCATCCATTACCGTAAATCCATCCTCGCCCCTATCCAGTAGTCTGACTGTACCATTGGGAGACGAAAAGTGGAGAAAACGTTTCCCAGGAGTGTATCAAGCACTCTTGGGAATCAAAAAAGGCCGAAAGTGTTGCCTAATGAATCAAGCTCAAGCCTAATGTTCATAATCCCGTAAATGATTAGCGTTTCTTGAAATATTTCCCGACAACGGGTAGGGAGGTGAGCGGAAAGTCACGTTTGATGATGACGGCGCAGAAGGCGAGGAGCAGGGCGGTGTTGACTTCGATGGCAGACCAGGAGCCAAGATGGGCATTGGCGCAGGACATACATACGAACAGGATCACGGCCAGGCTGATGTACAGGGCGATGTCCTTGAGGGGGTACTTGATCGGGTACTTTTTCTGGCCGATGATGTAGGACAGTATCATAGCGACTCCGTAGCCGGCGAAACCGGCCCAGGCGCAGGCCATATAGCTGAACTTAGGGATGAACAGGATGTTCACGCCAAAGAGGACGAGACATCCGATCCCGGAGAATAACGCACCCCAAAGTGTCTGGTCTGTAAGCTTGTACCAGAACGAAAGGTTGAAATAGATTCCCATCATAATTTCGGCGGCCATCACGATCGGTACGACTTTCAGGCCTTCCCAGTAGCTTGGGCCGATGATATATTTCAGGATATTCATATACCCGATGACGCAGAGGAACGCGAGAAGGGTGAATATTATGAAGTATTTCATCGCCTTGGCGTACATCTCCTTGCTGTTCTTGTCCGCCGCGCTGCCGAACACGAACGGCTCGTAGGCGTAGCGGAAGGCTTGGGTGATCATCGCCATTATCATCGCTATCTTGACGCTGGCTCCGTAGATGCCGAGCGGAACAGAAGAGCCTTCGCCGTAGATGAACGGGAATATGATCTGTGAGCCGCTCTGGTTGAGGATTCCGGCGATTCCCAGAATGAGGATCGGCCAGCTGTAGCCGAGCATCCTTTTAAGAAGCTTTCCGTCGAATCCGAACCTGAATCCCCTCAGTTCCCTCCAGAAGAAAAGCGTGATGACCGCCGTGCAGAACAGATTGATGTAGAACACATAACCGACATCAAGCCCGCCATCGTAGATTCCGAACGGATTAGCACCGAACTTTGGCAGAATCACAAAGTAAGCGAGATTCATGAATATATTCAATCCGATGAAGAGCAGCTTCAGGGCGGCGAATTTCATCGGGCGCTTCTTGTACCTCAGGTACGAGAACGGAATGCACTGGAACGCGTCTATCGCCACCGTGGCGGCCATCGCCCAGACATAGGACGGATGGTCAGCGTAGCCAAGTGCCGAAGAAATCGGCCTGATGAAAAGCACGACCAGTCCGGCGAACAGCACCGAGGTTGTCAGCACCGAAGTCAGGATTGTTGAATATACCTTGTCCGGATTCTCTCCTTCTTTGTTGGCGAACCTGAAGAAAGTGGTCTCCATTCCGTAGGTCAGGATAACCAACAGCAGAGCCGTGTAGGCGTACAGGTTCGTCACGACACCGTAGTCACCGCTTGATGAGGCGATGACGTGGGTGTAAAGCGGGACGAGAAGGTAGTTGAGGAACCTTCCTATGATGCTGCTGAGGCCGTAGATCGCAGTGTCTTTGGCCAATGACTTCAGATTCGCCATTTTTTAGTGATTATCTGATTCCGTACTTGCGTAAAATCTTGACGATAGGCTTACTGATCGACTCAGCCCAAAGGGTGTAGCCGTAATCCGACGGATGGGTTCCATCAACGGAGGTCTCGTGATTCGGGGCTGTGGCGCAGGTGGTTGTCACGAAATAAACGTCTGAATATTTCTTCACAGCTATATTCATAAGGCTGTCAACAACTTCCATTCTGCGGGTCTCGTTTCTGTCATTGCCCGTGTTGAAGTTGCGGCTCTCCCTGTAGATGGTCTTCTGGAAGATCATCGGGACTCCCGGATGGGCCGCCTGAACCTTTTCTATGAACGGGAACAACCGCTCCTTGATCTGCTCCGGAGTAGGGTTCGAGAACGAGTCGAACACGAAAGCGTCCACCTGCGCAGCGCAGAGCACATCGGCGAAATATGGCTGGAGCTTGCAATTGCCGCTGCATCCGAGGCTGAGGAACTGGAGCCCTGTCATTCTGGAAAGCTGGTCAGGGTAAGACATTCCGGCTCTGGAGGTGCTGATTCCGTGGGTGAAACTGGAACCGAATATTCCGATCCTGTGACGGAACGGATTTTCTATTGCCTCGATCGTGGCCCCTTCATTTACACCGATCTGGATGGACTTCTCCTCGCTGAGGATAGGCAGGTACATCAGGCACTCGTGCATAGAGCCGTCCAGATTGCCGATAAGCACGACATTGTCGTCCGGTTTCTGGTCAGAAGTCACTTTGGATGCGGCCCACAGCCATTTCCCGTCCTTCTTTATATAAAGGTCATAGCCTCTCGCGGCGAGTCCTCCGGTATTGACCGGGAAACCTCTGTCAAGGTATTTCGTCTTGACTGTTATGGTCTTGGAATCCGTCCTGAACGCCACCGAAAGTCCGGCGGACATTCTGACCTGCTTGTTCTCACCGGTCGTGAACCCCTTGAATCTCACGGTGTCCACCCTATGGTAAGGGTTCGGGGTGTCGGTCATCAATTTCCCGACCATAGTCAAATCCGAAGCCTCTGTGAAACTGTACTTCACCGGATTTTTCTGCGCTGACATCGTCACTGCCGCGAGCGACAACACCAAGATTGCGATTGTCTTTTTCATAATATCTTAATAATCTTTAATTTGCGTATCTACTTAAATCCAAGGACATCTTATCGCTATGTCCTTGCGATATTCAGACGGACAAAATTAGAACATTTTTTCGGTTTTTAGGAACCCAAAAGAAGCTGTTTTAGTGATTTAAACAGCTTCTAAAAACTATGCTTATGCTGGTATTTTTGTAATCAGCTGTGTAGGCTCGTGTTAGAATCTGTTGCGCTCGGAGGAGCCAGCTGACTGGCCTTTGTAGTGCGTGGAAGTGGAATTGAAGCGGTAGCGTAGGGTGAGTTTGAGCGCGCGGGAATCGCTGTAGTTCCACTTGTCAAGGACCATCTGGGAACCGTAGGTGAACATTGAATTGTTGGCGGTCTTGAATATGTCGGTGATCTGCAACTGGACGTCCCAGCCTCGGATGTTCTTGCTGGCGCCGAGGTTGATCTGCCAGCTTGGCTTCAGGGTGACGACATCAATGTCTCCTGCGGTGTGATGTGTGACATTCGCGTTCAACATCCATCCTTTGCCGAGATTGAAGGTGTTGTACAGGTTGGAGAACAGGAGCGGATTGTTCATCCGGAGGACGCTGCCGTTATGCTCGATGTCAAAATCCTGCCCCATAAGGCAGAAAAGGAGCCTCGGCGACCATATTCCGAACTTGGGAGACAAAGAGAGGACGGAACTGTACTTTGAAATATGATCGTAGTTGATGTCGGTCATAAGATTGATTGGCGACCCTTCCTCGTAAGGAATAATCCTGCCGGCGATGGCATCCTTGACATACTGGTAGCTGGCGGAGAAATAGATCCACTTGAATATCCCCGCGAAGGAGATGTCGTGGTTGGTCTCCGGCTGGAGGTACGGATTGCCCTGCTCGTAGGTGTAGCGGTCATCGTACTGCACGGCACTGTTTAGCTGACTGTAGGACGGCCTTTTGGTCTTTGATGAATATGTCAGGGAGAAGTTTGCCTTGGCTATCGGAAAAGTAAAATCCACAGTCGGGAACAGGTTCGAGTACTTGCGGCTCTGTCCAGGAATGAAGGTATCATATTCATAATAGTTCTGCGCAGAGTGTTCGTACCTGACTCCGGCATCCAATGATGTCTTGCCGAAAGGGATTGACAGCGAGAGGAATCCGGCCGCAAGATCCTGACGTATCTGATTGTCCGTCTGAACCAATCCGGATTTGGTCGATGTGTAGGCGTCGTCTCTGGATGTGTGGACATATTCATAACCACCTTCAATTTTTGCCTTTCCTATGCTGTGTCCGATGACGAGCTTCGAGGCAAGCATCAAGTTGTAAACATCGCTTTCGTTCCCAACGTTCTCTTCCGTTGTGCCGCGCTCGTGGATGTCCTGTGTTCTTTTGCTGCGGCTGTCGTAGAAGTCGTTGTTGAAGTCGATGGAAAACCCTCCGATGTTGCCTTGGAAGTAGGCGTTCACGCCATTCGCATAGTTGTGTTTTGTTTTCCAAAGTATGTCATAGTCAATGGTTTCCTGAAATATTCCATCTTTGAGCACCTCTTGGGAGGTCGGCCATTGCGAGTGGCTGAAAGGAAGGTCGCTCCGCTGGTATCTCAAGCCAAGGGCATTGCCGTTCTTGAATATGTAGTTGAAGCCGAGGGTGGAGTACAATTGCCTGCTTTTGTTAGAGATACTGAGATCTGAGTTCTGGTTCCAGACGGAGGTAGGGGTTGTGGTTGTCACACGGTTCGACTGTTCCTGGTAGGTGTGAGAAAAATTAGCCTCCAGCGAGCTGAAGATGTCAAACCCGCCCTTGCGCCAGTTAAGGTCGGCTCCGTCCTGGAAGGTGGAATGATGTCCTTGCCTGTATGTCGAGCGCACATTTCCACTCAATCCGTCCCCGGCTTTCCGTACAGTTTTGATTATCAGCACGGATTTGACCTCGGCATCGTAACGTGACCCAGGATTGGTGTTCAATTCCACTGAGGCGATGTCCTCGGAGCGCAGCCTGTCCAGTT
>CAVBMN010000090.1:0-9782 GCA_963596515.1 bacterium | reverse complement strand
CCTTCCCCGAGGCATCGTAGTAACGATAGACCCCCGGGGAATGTGGAAACAGGGCTATTTTCTCCCTGACTGTAAGATTATTCTCGCTCAATGCGCTGAATATAAGAGATAGTCGTCCCGATAATCAGACATATTCAACCTTCTTACTTCTTGGCTGCCACGTACTTGGCAACCTCCTCCTCTATGCCCTCGCCACGGAGATCCCTCTTGAGGATGGTTCCGTCAGGTCCGAAGAGGATGATGTGAGGAATGCCCTGGATGCCGTAAAGTTCTGTAGGAACAGTCTGGGCGTTGACGATCTCATTCCAGTTCACACCGTAAGCCTTGGCAGTATCGACAGAAGCCTGCGGCTGATCCCAAACAGCCACGCTGAGGACATCAAAGTCATCTCCGGCGTACTTGGTGTAAACATTCTTAATGTTAGGAATCTCCCTCTTGCAAGGGCCGCACCAAGATGCCCAGAAATCAACGAGGACGTATTTGCCCTTGCCCACATAGTCAGAAAGCTTCACACCATCAATTTCGAAATCGGTGAACATCTTGCCTTCGGCGGTGTTCTTCTTGGCATCAACAGCCGCCCTCATCTTGGAGACTACCTGAGTCTCGGCAAGAGACGGATCAAGCAGGTTCAGCATCGAGTCCACCTGGGCCAGCTCAAGATCATACTGCATATTGCTCAGCACGGCGGCACCGATTATGTTGTCCTTGTTGACCTCAAAAGCCTTACGGTTGCACTCATTGACAGCTGTCTCATAAGCCTCATAGATCTCGTCTCTTGCAGAATCATCCGCTCCTTCTTCAAGGGCATCCAACTTTGCCTTGGTGTCTCGGTCAATCGCAGCCCTTGCGTCCGCGTAAACCTTATACTTTTCCTGAACGGAAACAGCCGGGGTCTTGGAAGCGATCTCCACGGAACCGTCCTCTTTCACTACAACCGTCAACGGAGTTCCGTCAGAAATGAATCTGGCTCTGACACCATCCCCGCTCAACGTGGCCAAAGCGGTCTTGGAAGCAGGAAGCTCCACAGCGAACTTACTGTCTGTCACAGTAATTGTGGTGTCAATCCCAAGATCCTGAATTTTGATGTTCACCTCCTCGGGAGCGTTGGCCTCAAAAGAACCTTCGATGGCGGTCTTGTCAGAAACCTTAGGACCGCACGCGACAGCGGCGAAAGCAGCCACAGCCGTCAGAATGAATAAATTACGTTTCATATTCATTAATATTAATGTTCAATCTTTCCTGCCTCGGAGCGACACCTGCGGAAGCGGGCCGACTCCGACAAAAAATGTAAAGTTATGAATATTTTCGAGAATATGAGTACCTTTGTTATACAGAATCAAATAATTATTGAATATGACGCTGAAAGCCAGCATAAAATCAATGAGGCTGAGGACACTTCCGCTGTCCTTGGCCGGAGTACTCCTCGGGGTGATGCTTGCGGCAGACAACACTGAGGTCAGTCCGTGGACAGCCACGCTGATCTTCCTGACAACTGTCTGCCTGCAGATCCTCTCAAATCTGTCCAACGAACTTGGTGACACCCTTAGCGGCACCGACTCGGCTGACCGTCAGGGACCTCAGTACGCCCTCGGCAGCGGGGATATGACCATCGGGGACATCAAAAAACTCATCGGAATATTCATAGGCCTTTGCATCGTCTCCGGTCTGGCTATGATTCAGGTCTCCTTCGGAAGCATATTCAAGACTGAGTCAATCTGTCTGGAAGTGCTTGGCGCGGCGGCGATTGTAGGTGCGATGAGGTACACGCTCGGGAAGAATCCTTACGGGTACAGAGGGCTTGGCGATGTGTACGTGTTCATATTCTTTGGCCTCGTTTCGGTGCTCGGCGGGTATTATGTAGCGGCCCGGGAACTGCCATCGCTGATTATGCTGCTTCCGGCTTCGGCTATCGGATGCTTCAGCGTGGGGGTTCTGAATATCAACAATATAAGGGATATGAAGACTGATGCCGTGAATCGTGTGACCGTAGCCATCAAACTCGGGATGAAAGGGGCGAGAATATACCAGACCACCCTGATCGTTCTGGGGTGGGCGCTGCTGCTCACCTTCTGCGCAGTCTATGATTTCGCACTTGGACATTTCATATTCATCATCACTCTGCCACTGTACATCAAGCACTTAAATGGCGCGTGGACTAAAAGCGAGCGGGCTCTCGACCCTATGCTCCCGCTGCTCGTGATTTCAACCTTCATCCTCTCCATCCTCACCGGAGCGGGATTTCTAATTTTTTAGGAATATGCCGACAAAATCAAAAGTCAGAAATATGTTCGACAGCATCGCTGGCGACTACGACTCTCTGAATCACATACTTTCGCTGGACATCGACAAGATCTGGAGAAAGAAGGCCCTGAAACAGATCGTGGACGCTCCGGCACCGGTACAGGTTCTGGATCTGGCCTGCGGAACGGGAGATTTCTCAACCGCCATCGCCAAGGCGTTGGATGGAGGCCACGTCACCGGAGTGGATCTCTCAGAAGGGATGCTGGCGGTGATGCGTGAGAAGGTAAAGAAAGCCGGACTGACCGAGATGATCAGCATAGAGGAAGGCGATGGCGAGAACCTCCGCTTTCCCGACAACACCTTCGACAGAGTCACCATCGCCTTCGGAATCAGGAACTTCGAGGACAGACCGAAAGGTCTCAAGGAAATGCTCCGCGTCCTCAAACCCGGCGGCCGTCTCGTGATCCTCGAACTATCCCGCCCCGAGAACAAGGTAATCCGTTGGTTCTACGACCTGTATTTCCTACACATCCTCCCGAAGATCGGCGGCAAGGTCTCCGGAGACAAGGCCGCCTACGCCTACCTCCCCGCCTCCGTCGCCGCCTTCCCCGGCAAGAAGGAATTCACCGCCACGATGAGCAATGCCGGCTTCCGCAATGTCTCCCACAAAGCCTTCACCCTCGGCATCTGCCGGATGTACACGGGCGAGAAATAAAAAGCAGAACCTCTTCTGTGTCGGCACAGCAAAAAAAGCATCGCATAACAGCGGAAAGCAAGAAAATTTTACATATCCCGCCAAGTTGCGAACATTTTTAACTTATATTTTACGTAATTTTCGTAACGCTAAATACGCAAAAACGCATATACACAGAATAAACAATGAGATTAAAGAATATGAAAAAGTACCTTTTAATAGCGTTTCTGGCTGTGCTGCCGTTTTTGGCCACGGCGCAGAACGGACCGGTCATCGCGAAGATCGTGTGCGGGCCTTATCTTCAGAATGTGACCACCGACAGCTTCACGGTGATGTGGATGACGGATGTGGACGCAGTTGGCTGGGTGGAAATCGCACCTGACAACAAGGAGAATTTCTACTACAATGACAGGCCCAAGTACTACGATATGAGAGGCCACGGCCTGAAGCCTATCGGCAAGATCCACAAGGTGACGGTGGATGGACTGAAGCCTGGCACAAGCTACCGCTACAGGGTGATGATGACGGCCGTGCAGGACTATCATCACAATTACAACCCGGTTTACGGCAAGGGCTCAGGCGCTCCGGCCTACAAGGTTGATCTTCCCAAGGCAAGAACGTTGGACGAGAACTACAATGAGGTCAAATTCGCTGTCGTCAACGATGTGCACGCTCAGGATTCACTCCTGCGCAGACTTTTCGCGGACAAAGAGAGAAACAAGAAGTTCGACTTCATTATGTTCAACGGCGATATGACCTCCGATCTGGCCTACAGCGAGAAGATCATCAAGCATTACCTCAAGCCAGCCAGCGACCTCTTTGCGGCTGAAACTCCGCTGTTTATGGCCCGCGGCAACCACGAGTACCGAGGCAAGGATGCCCTCAGAATCTCTGAATATTTCGATTTCCCTGAGCACGGGCCTTACTACACATTCAAGTACGGCAAGTTCTTCTTCCTGGTGATGGACAGCGGCGAGGACAAGGTTGACAGCGACATCGAGAACCAAGGCAGACTCTGCTCGGAACCGTACCTCAACCAAGAGGCCAAATGGCTGAAAAGCGTTGTCGAGAGCGATGACTGGAAGAACGCCGAAAGACGAATCGTGTTCAGCCATATTCCTCCACAGGTAGAGGACGCTTGGCACGGCAATCTGAATATGTCGGAAAAGTTTCTGCCTATCCTCAACAACGCTGGAGTCGATCTGATGCTCAGCGGCCACGTCCATAAATATTCATTCAGGGAAGTAGGCTCGACCGACGCCAAGTTCCCGGTCATCACCAACGGACAGTGGCAAAGGATGGAAATCACTGTGAGCGCCCAAAATATCACAGTCAGGATCTACGACACTGACGGCAAACTCACTCATTCTGTTGACCTTAAATAATCTTTCCCTATCGACTTCTCTTAAACGATCACAAGTAAGAGAAGTCGGTAAAAATCACTGAATAGCAATGAGAAAATTCCTCTCCCCGATGCTGACGGCGTTGGTCTCCGTCATTATATTCCTGACATATTCAGGAGACATCGCCGCGCAGAAGCTATACCTCACGCAAGAGGAGGTCGCGGACAGCAAGGCTCTTTTGCCGCCCCCTCCACAGCCTGGCTCCCCTGAGTTTCTGGCTGATGAATATCACTTCTTTCAGGCCAAACTGCTCAGGAACACGCCACGTGGCGAGCAGGCCGTCCAGGATGCGGATATGAGCGACAAGGCGTTGCTGAAATTCGCGGATTCATTCGGATTGGAAATAACCAAGGAGACAATGCCTCAGACCTACGAGCTGCTGACGCGCAGCAAGGAGTGCTTCGGTGGCATAGGATGCAAGGAGGCGAAGGAATATTACAAGAGAACCCGTCCGTTTGTCTATTACGGGGAAAGCAGCCTGACTCCGGAGTCCGACGAGTGGATGAAGACTAACTATTCCTATCCGTCAGGACATTCGGCCAACTATTATGGCTTGGCCTACATCCTTTGTTCCCTACGTCCGGAAAGGCAGAATGAGATTCTAAAGCGGGCTGATGAGGGAGCATATTCAAGAGTCATAGCCGGTTGCCACTGGATGAGTGACATCAAAGCGGCAAGAATCATCGCCGGAGCTGTGTTCGCGCGGTTGCAGGCTGACGATGAATATCTCGCACAGTTCAAGAAAGCGCAGAAAGAAGTCCGCCGACTGTGCGAAAGGTAAATTCTTGATTATTTTACGAATGACACCTTCCCTTCAGGCTGGGCCTATGCCTGAGGGGAAGGTGCTTTCTTTTCTTCGGTCTTGGCCTGGAACTTGGCGACATCTATGACGAAACGCTCGTGCGTGCCCTCGCCAATGAGGCCTTTCTCATCGTAGGCGACGACCTTGAAGACAATCCGGCGGCGGTCAATCTCAATGACTTCGCTTTCGCACCATACTTTCAGCCCGACTGGTGTTGATGAGACGTGTGAGACATCGACCTTTGTCCCGACTGTCTCCTGCCCTTCCTCAAGGTAAGGCTTTACACTGAGGCGACTGGTGCGCTCCATCAATGCGATCATCATAGGTGTTGCGAACACCCTCACCGTGCCGCTGCCGATATGGCTTGCGGTAAGTTCCTCCGTCACAATCTCTTCCTGACGGCCTTTGATTCCGAGTTCTAGCATATACTTCATCTCTTGCAAGTAGACAATTACCTGCTGTTCATTCTCTTATCTCACATTCGAAGTGATTGCCCACCTCATCAATTTACGTTACCCCCACCCTAAATCCCTCCCCTCGGGGGAGGGACTTGCTTTCACCGCAAGCGGTGAAGAATAGTAAGTAGATGACAAATTTACGAATAGTAGGTCACTTCGGCAAGGTCTGCGACCGGGAAAGGTATATACAAAAAAAAATGAGCGTCGACGCATCACGCGTGGACTCTCACTCTAACCACATAATTAATAACACTAAAACTAATAACCAATAGGTTGATCGGGGAGAGAACCTCCTTGCTCAACCCGAGTGCAAAGGTACTGCTTTTTTTTATACTTGCAAACATTTTTTAATATTTTTTGCAAAAATTTACGGATATTCCGACTTAACCGTTTTATTTCCAACCCTATAAACAATAAGGGAAATTTTAGTCGATTTTAATAGACACACGATACAAGGCACGGAACGCACATCATACGGGGAAATTCGCAACTTAAAACGTTTATCCTTACGATTCGTAACCAGAATGTAACACATCTTACATTCCGACACAGGCCAATGCGGCGACACTGATGCGAACAGGCGGAGGAAAAACCGTCCTCAAGGCCCTGTGGCAAGAATGGAGCGTCGCTCCGGTCGTGAAGACATCGTCCACCAGAAGGATGTGGGAATATTCAGGGATAGCCTTCAGCCTCCTGACTTGAAAGGCTCCTGACACATTGCGGGCCTTTCCCTCAACAGAAAGTTTTGTCTGCGTGCGGGTCCTGCGGGCGCGGTAAAGGATGTCGGTACGCAATTCTGCATTGAGCGCTTTGGCAAGTACCTCAGCAATGATTTCAGCCTGATTATGTCCTCTGGACCAACGTCTGCTCCAATGCAGAGGCACCGGAATCACGGCATCCACATCGGAGTAAACCGGTGATGAGGCCATCTCCCAGCCGAGCATCGAGGCGAAATAACGCCCGGCGGCATAGTCGGAATGATATTTAAGCCTTTGGGTGATCAGCCTGTAGCCGGTCTGTGAGCGGTAAAAGAACAAGGAGGTTGCGTAGGAATATTCCTCAAAAACACCCGTGGCATCCAGATCACGCTGGATCAAGGTATTGAATCTGTCCGCAAGTTGGTTGTGCGGCATATTCGAGAAATATGTCCGTGGCAGATCGGCGAGGCAGCCGATGCAGAGATGACGTTCGCGCATTGCCAGCGGTTCGCCGCAGACGATGCACTCGCGCGGCATCACAAGGTCGCCAAGAGAAGTAAGGACATCATAAAAAGTAACGTTTCCTATCATAGTTCAAGTCATTGTTCCGCAATAATACGCAACAAAAACGTAAATTTTGATAAGAAACGTAAAAAGTTCGGGTTTTACCCATCCGAAAATTATTTTCTTGGTCCTATAAAGCGGTCTCCATTGAAGTGGATCATATGATCTGGCGCATCAGAAAGCCATACTTCTGTTTCCCAAGCAATCTCATCTATATGCTTCTTGAACTCCTTAGCGTCAGGAAACGCTGTCACATAGACAATGCCGTATGGACAATCTTTAGTGAAATCCTCAAGCTCAACCAGTCTTTTGGCAGACATAGGGCCGTGAGAAGTCACCACTTCAATCAAAAACAGCCAACCTCGTTTTTCATCACTGATGACAATATCAGGAAGCTTTGAATGTTCCGAGATAGGAATATGCAAAGTTTCTAAAGCAGGAGTGTTTACATACAAGTCCTTGTCTTCGGTATCGCCCATATAAAGCAATTTTCCGCCAGGAGCGAATCGAGGAGCAAATTCTTCCACCACCGCCGCTTGTAATTCATTATGCTCGCCAGGAGACAAATAATATTCACTCCCATCAATAATAAGAGGAATGCGATGCATATCACGCTCCGCCGCATATTTCTCTCGCAACGTAACGACTTCACGCTCAAACCTCTCAACAACTATTTCCCAATCCTTGGTACCAAAGGACTTAACAACCTCTAACGCCTCTGGCGTGATTGAATAGTGCGCTTTAGGGCTGTTAACCGGCAATGCAGGATTATCTGGGTTATAATTAGCGACAGAAGCCTGTACGAACTGATGCAGGACGTGGCGGCGAAAAGTTTCGCGAGTATTTGGAGCGTAAGGAGATGACACTTTGTAATTATCATTCACAAAGGCCATAATATCTTTTGTAATACCTTGACTTGAACGAGTCGCTTCAGCCCACAACATATCTTCCTTAATGCCGCAAAGCGCCAATAACGTCAAAGCTGACATTTCATTCTGCTGGGCGTCAGGAAGCCCTAATGCCTTCAATATAGTCTGTGCCTCATTAATCTTACCCATATCTACTGAATCTTAAAATAACCCGTAATCAACTCATTGATAAAATCGAGAGAATAATTGTTTCTCAAAATAATCTTCCGGCCAATCTCCCTTATTGTCTCCATAGGAGGGAGTGGCATCATTCTCAATTCCGTGGCGCTGACATTGATGTTACCGTTAAAAGTTCTGAACCAGACATCAAATATCTCACTATCCAAAAGGGCAGTAAGTCCCATAACCTCATCTCTACGCAGGTGCCCTTTCGGCCTATAAATATAATTCAATTTGTTTTCAATCCCAATAAATTCATAATGAGACATATTGCCGAAATATGGAGCTGCAATCAAACGGCTTGAGTCATCTTTGGAGCTGAAACGTCTGAGCAGAATGTAATTCTTGTTTGGAAGCAATACCTTTTTTGTCTCTGGAGCCACCACTATGTACTGTCCTTTTCCTTTTTTCTGAATAGGATGGTCGCATAGCATCTTCTCCACATTATGTAGCCAATATAAAGGAACCGTATTGCTTCCTGACTCGCTTGTAATATAATCTGATGCCCGAAAAGCGACAACCGGCCCTGTCGATATCTTGATGCCATATTTTTCCATATTTCCATTCCAAGAGCGGAAAAGGCCGAGGACAGCCTCATCGCGATTATCCACCGGCAGGTAAACAACTTTCTCATCACTAAACACATCGACTATGTCAGAAGCGACATATTCTTTTTGGCGAGAACTGTTCAAATCTAAAATACCGTGACTATACGACACAATAACATTTGAAGAACCCACAAATGGACGCATCCTCGTAATGACCAGCTCCTGCAATACAGAATCCTTGGCAAACGTGTCCCGACGTGTATTGAACAGATGAATGAAATCAATATGAACGCGACGAAACAGAAAATTTCTGAAAGAACGAAAATATCGTCCCGAGGCAAAACTTCTTGGAGTGATGAATATCATCTGACCTCTATACGCCAATAGTTTGGCACAAATTGCCATAAAGAGCGCATAAATATTAGTCTGTCCATCAATAATGCAAGCGCAAGAGCGGCTACGAACATCATCTTTCGGCAACTTAAAATATGGTGGATTAGAGATGATATAATCGAACTTTCCGGCTTCCGGCAAACAACTGAATATAGTACCTTCGTCCATCAGAGAATCACAATATTCCAGCACAAAGTCCGAATCCTTGAACTCGTATTCAAGTTCAACTTTCTTGTCAATACACCAGGACTTAAGATGGTCTAAGACATTCTCTGTCAACAAGGCCAGCCTATTATCCGTTTCAAATAATATCAGAGTAATCCTATCAAGATTTGAACACTCTACAAGATGTTCAATCAGCGCACAGGACAGAATAGCCAAACCACAACCCGGATCCAGAACAGACACCGTATTCTTCTTGGGCGGTGTGGCCAATCTTCCCATAAACTCCGCAATAGCCAATGGCGTGAAAAACTGTCCCTTATGCTTTTTATCTGTTTGAATGGACGTATCCGCATATTCCATACCTACCCTCTCAGCGAACTGCGAAGGTTTTTCTCCGACAAGCGGTTTAATATGAACAGATTTAGCATCCATCAGTCAAATCCTTATTTTACAAATTTACGGATTTTTTCGGATGGATGCTCAGGCCGGACTGTTTTAATCCTGACCAAGGGTCTTGACTGGGTTCTCGGTGGCGGCGGCATAGGTCTGGCCGACGACAGAGAGGAACGAAATCAGGAGTGAGATTAAGGATGCGAGCAGAATCGCCCACCAAGGGAAGGCGATCTTGGTGTAGAATCCTTGGAGGTAATACGTGATGCCCCACACGGCGAACGGGGCGGCAAGCACGACGGCCACAAAACTCATGATCATGAAAGACTTGGACAGAG
>CAVBMN010000089.1:0-9864 GCA_963596515.1 bacterium | reverse complement strand
TTTCTCTTGCATATCTCTTTCAATGTCAAATGAATATGAATGGCTTACTTACCAAGGATGCTGTCCGCCGCACTGAACGCTGTCATAATCGAGACACCCGCACCGCTGCCTTCCGCCAGAGGATTGCAGCCTCCGACCTCGGAACCAATCACGTAGAGGTTCGGAACAACCTTACCGTCACGCAAAGGCTGGAAATCACCATTGGTCTTAACGCCGAAACCAGTGTAGTTCTGGCGGGCGAAGAATTTCTCATCGTACCAATCCTTCCTTTCGGCAGGGTAATCGACATCAAGGCCGAATACCGGCTCCTTAACGGCATCCGGCGAGGCTACAAGCCCCTTCCCGAAGAGATTGCCGCTGGCGAGGACGAATGTGTCTGCCTCGATGCGCAGCTCGCCGAGATTGGCGGTGCGGATGCTTGCGACACGTTCTCCGTCGAAAACAGCGTCAAGAGCCTCGTCACCCATCAGGAATGTGCCCCCTGCTGTCTCAAACGCCTTTTTAAGAAGCCTCTGTGTGCGAATTCCCGGCACGGAAGGAGGCGTGGTTCCTACGAACACGACCTTGGCAGGAATCATTTCCTTGAGCCATTGCATAATTACAGGATTCTCAAAGCCGAACACTTCCGGCAGAACTACAACATCCTCACCTTTAAGAAGTTCCTGTATCTTGCGGGCGAACTGTTTCCAGCTGGCCTCATTGTTCATCACGCGGGCGATGTTCACTGACCTCATCTCGGCCGGATTCTTGCGCAGACGCTCGATCTCGTCCAGTTTCACGGATTCTATGCGGCATTCCGTACCTCTTTTCTCCAAGCCTTCAGCGATGAATCGTGTATTGAAATCCAAGAAACCTGTGAAGTTCACTATCAAGGCCTTCTCCCCTATTTTCTCATCTTTTGATGCAAGCAAAGTCACATCGTCCATAGCCAGCCAAGCCGGCTTTAATGTGCCAAGGGCGGTGATACGGTAGCCGTTGCGGACATCACCGGTCCCTGAGCTTGCCGAAGGGACTGAATGAAGCGCAACACCGTATTCAGAGAAAAATCCCGGAGTAGAGGCGACATATTCAGAAAGCCTCCGCTTTCCAATCTTTGAATATGGGTGTTCGGAAGGAAGAGTCTCCACCACTGAAAGCGGTTCGGCAACATCCGTTCCATCAAGAAGTTTTCCCAGCAAACCGAAAGCTCCGGATGAAAAGTGGAGAGCGTTCTGTCCGGCGGACACCATCAAACATTTCTTACCCGCCTTCTGCAACTTGATTCCGCAGACCAGCGAAGAAAGACCGCCACCTATAAGTACTACGTCAAATTTCATAATCTCTTCCTCCTATATTTCCTCACCAAGTCCCATCACCTCTGAATATACCCACTGGGTGTAGGCGCTCTCCCTGAGCGTCTCTCCCCAGGCTACCGGATACATCCCTTTCCATCTCTCGTTCATAAAGTCCTTAAGATCAGCGCGTGCCTTGGCCGTGCAGTTTCTGGCCTTCGCAAGCCGACCGGCGGCCCTGCAGGCGCAAAGCTCGCCTTGGCAGGTTCCCATACCGAAACGTGTACGTCTCCTCAAATCGACCAGATTGTTGACCTCCAGATTATCGATCGCGGAATCTACTTCGGAGACGGAAACCTCCTCACATTCGCAGACCAGACTTCCTTTCACGTCACCATCGAAGTCCAACTTGGCGGCCTGGGTTCCGAAACGGCCTACGGATGCTTTTTGTACCATCGTTGGAACTTCCCAGATCTTCTTGGAGATTTCTTCGATGCCTCCAGGTTCAGATCCCGGAAGCGGAGTGTCGGCAGTCACACATTTGGCATCACGTCCAAGCTTCTTGCAGACAGCGTCAGCGGCCATCTCACCCATAAGCCTGTAAGTCATAAGTTTACCACCGGTGATGCTGATGAAGCCCTTGATGCCGTCACGGGTCTCGTGATCCAGACAGACAATACCTCGGCTGATATTACGGCCGCTCGGATCATTGTCAGCGGAGACCAAAGGACGGACACCGGCATAAGCCCTGAGCACTCGTGTCTCTGCCAGACAAGGAGCCAGTTTGGCACCCTCGGTCAAAAGCAGATCGACCTCGTCCGGAGTAACCTTCAAATGATCGCACTCCTCGTAAGGTACCCTTGTCGAAGTTGTTCCGATGACGCAGACGGTATCGCCAGGCACAAGTATGTCGGCGTTCGCCGGCTTGCGGCAGCGGTTGATAACCACACTGTTGACCCTGTGCGCGAAGATCAGCAGAGCGCCCTTGGCGGGGAACATACTGATATTCACTCCTGCCATCTGGGCGATATGATGTCCCCAGATGCCACCGGCGTTCACCGTCACGGGAGCGTAATAGTCTGTCACAATCCCGGTGTGATGATCCAAAACCTTCACACCTTTGATCGTATCCTGCTCCTTGATGAATTCTATGACCTCTGAATAAACCAGGACCTTGGCCCCGTGGATCTTCGCGTCAAACACATTCGAGGCGCAAAGCCTGAACGGATCGACAGACCCGTCCGGAACTTTCACGGCTCCGATAAGGGACGGATTCACAGACGGTTCCATCCTCTTGGCCTCTTCCGGATCAATCACCTCGGCATTGATTCCGGCCGTGAGGCAGGCCTTCACGAAAGTGTCCTGATAGGCCAGATCATCCTCTGGAAGGGTTATGAACAATCCTGAAGTGTCATCCACGCAATGACGCGCAATTTTCTTCAGGATCATATTCTCCTTAATACATTCTGTCGCTGATTCCTGGTCTGTCACAGCGTAACGCGCACCGCTGTGAAGCAGTCCGTGGTTCCTTCCCGTCGCTCCGGTGGCGATGTCGAAACGCTCGATCAGCAGGACACGCAGCCCTCTCAAGGCGCAGTCTCTAGCTGTTCCGGCTCCAGTGATGCCACCACCGACGATTATGACGTCATATTCATTCATCATTATTACAATCCAGTATATTGGTTAATTTTCAATCTTAATGTCTTAGACAGGCTGACCGGGGTGTAGCTGTCCGAGCGGTCAAGCCATTCAAGTGCCAACGCCGGCTGGCCGCACATAAAACATCCAAGCGCGATGTTATAGGCCGCACAAGCTTTTTTCTCGTCATTCCTGCAATTCAATAGTGTGGTCCACTGGCTGATCGCCTCCTTCCATTTGTAGGAATATGCATATTCAGCACCCTTGTCCCAGGCATTCTCAGCCCCATCGTAATAGATCACATAGAAATCATCCTGCTTCCAAGTGGACATAAAAGTCCCGGCGGCAGCGTAGCCCGCCCTCTCGGCACCTGATGATATATTCTTCCATACGGCCTTAGTGAGAATGTCCTTAGGTGTCTTACCGTCACTATAAACGTCCACACTGAACGAGCGGCCACCGGCAAATCCAAACACCCGGTCCTCTTTGTTCATAGAATCATAGACGAATATTTTGGTCGTAAACGGCACGGACGCTGAACTGACGTAGGAAGAGTCCACCGAAACCCTCCCGGATGTCGCTCTCACCGGTTCCTTGACAGTAGGTATTCCGAGTTCTGGGATGTCTATGACAAAAACGACATCCTTCCCGGTCTCCATCACAAGGCTCAACAGGGAATCTTTTGAGGCGTAATCAGTTCCGTCGCCGCCACGTGCCGTAAACAATTCCACGGCCCGCTCCCCTCCGAAATAGTCTTCCTCCAACCGTGTGGCGAAACCAGCAGCGGCGGAAGCGTTGAACAGCGTGTCACGAGGATTGCCGTCTGTAAGATAGACAACAGCCATTGACTTTCCGGCAAGGTTAAGCCCGGACTTGGAAGGCCCGCGCATCTCGGGACTCACCACAAAAGCCTGAGGAGCGCAGGAAACCAGCGCCATAAGCGCCGCTACAACCATCAAAGATGCCCTTTTCATAATGCTTGAATATTATATCGGCTCGGCTATGAGATCATACTCATCCGCACCTGTTATCCTCACCTCGATGAAAGTGCCGCAAAGTTCCTCGGCGGATTTACCGCCGAAAGCATCGGAATCATATTTCACCACAATCTCGCCATCGACCTCCGGACTTTCATACTGACTTCTACAGATCAGCACGCCGTCCGCATAATCATCCACAATGACACGTTCAGTCTTTCCAACCCTGGACTCGTTGAAAGTCAATGATATTCCACTCTGGACCTGCATCAGTTCGGCAAGTCTGCGCTCCTTCTCTTTCTTCGGGACTGAATCGCGGTAATTCTCGGCTCCGAACGTACCGTCTTCCTCTGAATATGTGAACGCTCCAAGACGCTCAAACCTTGCCGCCCTGACGAAATCCAACAGTTCCGAGAACTCCTTCTTTCCCTCACCCGGATGCCCGACGATCATTGTAGTCCTCAGAACAACTCCCGGAACCTGATTCCGAAGTTTTTGGATCAACGTTCTCGTCCACTCACCATTGACGTGACGGTGCATCTTGTCGAGCACCTTGTCGGAAATGTGCTGGAGCGGAATGTCAAGGTACTTGCAAACCTTCGGGTTGTTCGCCATCTCGTCAAGAACATCTTCCGGAAAATCTGCGGGATAGGAGTAATGAATCCTTAACCATTCGATTCCGTCCACATCTGACAACCTGCGCAGAAGCTCAGCGAGAGCACGGCGTTTGTATAGGTCAAGGCCATAGTAGGTCGTGTCCTGGGCGATCAGTATCAGTTCCCTGACACCCTCCTTAGTCAATGCCTCGGCCTCGGCCACCAATGTCTCCATCGGCACGGATTTATGAGCCCCTCTTATAAAAGGTATGGCGCAGTACGAACAACGGCGGTCGCATCCTTCCGAAATCTTCAGATAAGCGTACGCGCGGTTGTCCGTCCTTAATCTCGCCGGGTTCTTGACCGGGATGCAGCCCAACGCCTTCACTATCGGATCCAGATCCCTTGCACCGAACCAGAAATCGACTTCCGGGATAAGTTCCGGCATCTGTGACATATACCTTTGTGAAAGACAACCGAAGACCATCAGCCTTCCGACTTCGCCGGCCTTCTTGCGCTCGGCGGCAGAAAGGATGGTCTGGATTGACTGTTCTTTCGCATCACCGATGAATCCGCAGGTGTTGATAAGAAGCACGTCCACCGGACAAACCTCATCTTCAGGCACGATACGCCACGCATTCTTGACCTGAGAAAGCAGGTGCTCGGTATCCACCGTGTTCTTGGAACAGCCTAATGTTATGACCTGTAGAGATTTCACTATTCGTTAGCCTTATCCTCCGTTGTGTTCCCGGTCTCTTCTACGGCGTTTTCCTCCTCCGGATTCACAAAATCCAAGGAAGCGAAATTCTTGAGAGCGTTGTACCAATCAACAACCTTCTTCATATGTGAGACATAGAAACGGTCACCGTCATAATCCGGAACAGCCTTTTCAAACAGTGACTTAAGGTCTTTCGGATCTGCCTTGGATGTTGGCGCGTCAGCATCGCCAAGCACGTCCTTCATCTTGAGGAAAACCTCCTGAAGCTTGATCTCACCCTCGGTGGTATAGATAGAAATGTCTGCCAAAGTCGTGATGCGGCTCTTTGCGTCAGCGACAGTTCTTTTCTTGTCGGAAAGAGCCTCGATGATCACACCATTGCGTGCCTGAGCGACATACTCGAACAGGCCGTGCTGGCCTGAGATTGAAAGAATTTTTGCAAGATCTGTTTTCATATTCAGATAATATAACTAAAAATTAATTTACATCAAAATTTGAGCCCGACGAACGTTTTTTCCGTTTCCGCTTTCAATCGGGCCAAAGTTCCATTGTTGTTGATGAAGGCATCAACCTTGGAGATATCAAATCGTTGGGAAGCCATTCTTTGTATCACGCTTTCCTGCGATGCGTTGTCCCTTTCGCAAGCCCTTTGAAGCCTTGTCGCCAAAGGAGCGTCAACCAGAACCACTTTCGACACGACGGACAGAAACTCCGGCTTTCCAAGGATAATCGCAGATTCCATAACACAGAACGGCGGCTTGCCGAAAAAAGTGTCGGAAGCCGGCTGGCCGTCGAAGCGCGAGCTCTGCATAGCGTTCCAACGTTTGAAATCACGAAGCACCGCAGGATGCACGATACTCTCAAGCTTTTTCAGCCTTTCAGGAGCCGGGAATACTATCGAAGAAAGTTTGGCCCGGTCCAGGGAGCCGTCACTCAACCGGATGCCGCAACCGAACGCCTCCTCAATGGCATCGAGCAAGGAATCATCCTTGGCATAAAGCTTCTTCGCGGCGGAATCAGTGTCATAAACAGGGATCCCGCGGGCGGCAAGGAAAGCGCAGACAGAACTCTTCCCGCTGCCTATTCCTCCGGTTACAGCGATTGTCCTCATTGCCTCCCCTCCTCTACACAGTCAAAAACTTCCGGGGACACCGAACATTCAATCACACTTTCAGGCATTCTGGAAGCGTGTGCTATGCACTTGCCACCGATCGAGTTTGTGAAATCACGATAATCGATGTAGAAACTCACGTCCTCCGTCGGATCCTGTGACATAGGGAACGCACACTTGAAGACAACAGTCGCCGTTGATGGATAGACTGACAGTTTCCTGCCGGCAGGGACATTGCGGACTCCGATTGAGACCTCGGAACGGATTTCCACATAACGGGTCACATCCAGAGAGTAGTTCACTTCCGTGTCAGACATACGGATTCCTGCCACCTGCTCAAGCTTAACAACTCCGTGCGCACTTGACTTGAGGTTCAACAAGTCTATGGTACGGGTAAACACACGGTCGATGTTCTCAAGATGGAACGGCTCACCATAGACAGTCACGGAATCCGGCTGAAGGCGGATCTGTCCCATAGCCATATATTGCGGCTTGAAACTCAGCACCTGAACAGCCTGGACCGGTACCCTCTTGTTGTTCTCGAACGGGAAGCGGAACTGTACTGTTTCCGAAAGGAAAGACTCCAGTCGCACACCGTCCCCGAAAATCTCAGTGACATAGTTGCTGAGCTCCGCGGCCGTTATATAAAACAATTCCCCGTCTTTGTGATGCAAGTCTTTGTTGTCGAAATGGATGGTCAAGGCCTTGCGCTTGGCCTGATGGCGGATTCTGAGCAAAGAGAAGCCGGATGTCCGGCAACGGGCCGCGATCATACTCGAATTGGAGGAAACGTTGGAGTGCCCCTCGATGTTGCACTCCGCCACAACCGGCACGCTCATCGTGTCGGAGTAGTTCAGGGAAAGATTGTGAATCAGCCAGATGCTGAACGCAAGCAAGAGAGACATCAGGAATACCGAAATGTCTCTCCCGTCAAGATGCAGTCTTCCCAGCAGTTTATGTAGCCGTTCCTTCCACATCCTCTCGAACAGAATGATCCGTTACTGCTGCGGAGTGTCCTGGGTGAAATCCCTGACAAGGGAGTTCTTGTCTACCTTGAGCTTAACCTCGCCGTCAACCTTGATTAGGACTGATCTGTCCTTGATCTCATCAACGGTTCCGTAGATGCCGCCGGCCGTGACAACCTTGTCTCCTCTCTTGAGAGAGTTGCGGAACTTCTCAAGTTCCTTCTGCTGCTTGCGCTGCGGACGGATCATAAAGAGCCACATAATCACGAACATAGCGATGATCATAATCCAGAAAGCGCCACCGCCGGCACCCTGAGGCTGTCCGGCGCCTGCAGGAGCGGCCGCCTGCAGCAATGTGAAAGTAAGAATATTCATTTCTAAAAATTAAAGTTAATATTCACAAATTTAAGCAATTTTTTCGGTCTTCACTATATCCCCTTCCTCAATCTGCTTTTTGATGAGGCGGTCAAGGAGACCGTTGACGAACGAGCGGCTCTTCGGAGTGCTGTAATATTTGGATATTTCCACATATTCATTGATTGTCACACGCAGCGGCATTGACGGGAATGCCTTAGCCTCGGAGAGTCCCATCACGATAAGCACGGTGTCAACTGTGAAAAGGCGGTCCTTCTCCCACTGGGACGTGCTGTCGGCCACGAGCGGGGCATATTTGCCGTAGCAGGAGAACGCTGTCCGCAGAAGCTTGTAGATGAAAGCCTTGTCACTCTCAACATTCTTTGAGAGATCCATCTCGCTGCGGTAGAGCGGCGGAAGCGACCAGCGGTACCCTTTCGCAAGCGCCTTCAAAGTGTCGCAGCAGGTCGTCAATGAATATGCCAGATCATCACACCAAAGAATGGACATATCCTCCAGAATCTTCGCAAGATCGTCATTGTCAACAAATTCCTCTTCGAATATTCTGATGAACAACGACGCGTCTTCGGCAAGAGAGGACTCCGGAGAACTCATATATTCCTTAAAATACTCCTTTGTGCAGATTGAGTCATAGACACTCCTGACAAGAGCGTCATACGAATCCCAGGAAAGCTTGCGGCGGGAGATGATCTTCTGGAAATCAGGATCCTGCTCCAGCAAAGGAGAAATGAGATTTCTCGTGAACTTAAGGTTCGGGTTCCTCTCCTCCTCGGTAGGATTGAACTTCATCCGGGCGTTCTCGATTCTTGTCCGTGCCTCGGCCGTGAGGTACGGAATGATGTCTAACATAAAGAGATACAGAGACCTCGTGGCTTCGCAGGATGCTTCCAGCAGGGATTCAGCCTCGGCGAGAGTCATTGACTGATTCTCAGCGTAACTGTAGAGCACCTTGAAAGCCTTTATCCGCAGGATTCGTCTGTTGAGCATAATTCCAATCAAAATTTTATGCAAAGATAACACACAATTTCAGATTTTTCTTAAATTTGTGCGGATAACAAAACATTCAGCGCAAGATGTACAAAGATGATTACGAGCGGCCGAATTACGCTGACCGCAACTCAGAGGACGTTTACTCCAAGCCTGTAAGGGCCGGAAAGAGGACGTATTTCTTCGACGTGAAGACCACCAAGGGCAACAACGACTACTACCTGACCATCACCGAGAGCAAGCGCAGGCAGGATGCGGACGGAAGTTTCTCCTTTGACAAACACAAGATATTCCTTTATAAGGAAGATTTCGACAAGTTTCAGGAGGGCCTGTCTGAGGTTCTGACCTATATGAAAGAAAATCTCCTTCCAGACGTGCCTGAGCATACCTACGGAACCGATGCACGCGCTAACGCGTCAGACGGCCCCGAAAACGAGGGGGCATCTTTCAGCGATGTCAAGTTCGAGGAACTGTAAATTGCGTCGCCAAAGATATTCGCAGACATACTTTGAATGATAATTTGTCCTTTCTTATGCAAAGAGAGGACATTTTCTTTTGTTATTTTTTCATTTATACCTATATTAGAGGTTTGAAAAGTCATTAGGACGAACTTAATGTTAAACACATAAAAAACTACACTGAAATGAGCAAAGAAATGTCAAGACGCTCCTTCCTGAAAACAGGAACAGCCGTGGCCGCAGGACTCGCTGTAGCCCCGAACATCATCATCGCAGGTGAGAAGACACCGAAGAAAGAAAAGAAAAAGAAAGTCGCAGCCAACGACAAACTGAATATCCTCGGTGTCGGCATCGGAGGACGTGGAGCGGCTGACCTCAAAGAGATGGAGACCGAGAACATCATCGGACTCTGTGATGTTGACTGGAAGTACGCCGACCACGTGTTCAACAAGTATCCCCAGGCCAAGAAGTACAACGACTATCGTGTGATGTACGATGAACTGCTCGACAAGGCTGACGCGGTTATGATCGCCACAGCCGACCACACGCACGCCATCATTGCGGCGCAGGCTATGGCCGCCGGCAAGCACGTATACGTCGAGAAACCTCTCACCCTTACTGTTTATGAGGCCAGACTTCTGACCAAACTCGCCGCGAAGTACCGTGTCGCCACACAAATGGGTAACCAGGGCGCTTCCAACGCCGGCACAAGAAAGGCCATCGAATGGCTCTGGAACGGAGAGATCGGTGAGGTCAAGAGGGTTGACT
>CAVBMN010000088.1:0-9983 GCA_963596515.1 bacterium | reverse complement strand
TCAGCGACAGGGTGGAGGAGTTCATTCCGCCGAAGAAAGGACGCAGTCATCTGCTTCACATCATACGCGAGATCATCGAACTCAAACCTAAGTCAAACGGCACGGATGTCGGTCAGGCCCTACGGTACCTGACGAACGCCATCAAGAAGAAATGCACGGCTTTCGTGCTTTCGGATATGTTGGACGCCAATCCTGACGGCTCGCCTCGCTATGAGGATGCCCTGAAGGTGGTCAGAAACAGGCATGACATCTCTGTCATCAAGGTTCACGACCCTCGCGAAAGGACGATTCCGGATGTGGGATTGGTTCACGTGAAAGACTCCGAGACCGGCGAGTCGGCTTGGATCAATACTTCCAGCAGGAAGACGAGGGCTGAATATTCAAAATGGTTCGGCGCCGCCGAGGCTGAGGAGAAGAGGCTGTTCAACCGCTATCATATTGATTCCGTTGACATTGCCACCAATCAGGATTACGTCAAGGGGCTGATGACATTTTTCGGGAGGAGATAGAGAATGAAGAGATTTGTTTACGGTCTGTCGCTTTTCTGCGCTGCGATGATCACCATCGTCGCGACAGGACAGTCGGCTCCGCAAAATAAAGGAATGCTGATAAGGTCGGAGGATTCCTTCCTCGAACCGTTGCAGAAACGTGATTCCGCTCTGATCGGCGACCAATTCCGCTATGGTTTTCACCTCAAGGATGTGGCGGAAGGAACTCGTTTCGCCCTGCCGGATTTCTCCAAGGGCTTTATGGACAGCATTGAGATAGTAAGCCCTTTCAAGGCCGACACAGTCGCTGTCCACGGCAAAAAGAACGAACCCAAATCCTACGATATCGATGTCTCGATGGTCATAACATCCTTTGATGAAGGAATATACAATCTTTTGCCGCTTTCAATGGTAAGGGCAGCCGGAGTTGACAGGGTGGACACGTTGCTCTTCGAACCGAAGACTCTGGACATCCGCACAATGCCTGTTGACACGGCCACGTATCAGATTCACGACATCAAGGGGCAGATCCGCTATCCGCTGAAGGCTTCGGAGGTTCTGCCTTACATTGGTGGGATCTTATTGCTGGCGATCATCATTTTCCTGATCTGGAAGTTTGTCGTGTCAAAGCGTAGGAAAAACGAAGAGCAGGCTCATAAGGATCCTCCTTATCTGGTTGCTTTGCGGAAGCTGGAGCATTACCGTGGCAGCAAATATTGGGCACCGGAAAAGCAGAAAGCCTATTATTCTGGAATCACGGATGCGTTGAGGGAATATATTGACGCGCGTTACGGCATAGATGCGATGGAGATGACGACAGCGGAGATATTCAAGGATTTGAAATCTTCCGGTGTTCCAGCGGATCTCTATGAGGAAATGAAGACGCTTTTCGAGACGGCTGATTTCGTGAAGTTCGCCAAGGCTTCGGCCTCGGATGAGGAGAATGCGGCAGCACTTCCTGCGGCTGTCCGCTTTGTGACAGTGACTTATCAGTCTCAACTTGCCGAGGAGGAGGCTGCGAGAAGGGCGGCTGAAGCAAAATCTTCCGTTAAAAAAGAAGGAGGTGAGGCGTAATGTTCTTTGAATATCCCAAATTACTCTGGCTGCTGGTGATTCCGGTCCTGCTGGTTCTGCGTTATCTGTATGTGGAACTGAAGGATAGGAGACCGCATCTCAGAGTGTCCACTCTCACTCCTTGGAAATCAGGTGGGAATACAATCTTGAACGTAATCAGGCATATTCCTTTTGTGTTCAGGATTGCCGCACTTTCGCTGATTGTTGTGTCAATTGCCCGCCCGCGTTCGTCCACAAAGGTGGAAAAGGTTGACACGGAGGGTATTGACATCGTGCTTGCGATGGATGTCTCGACCAGTATGCTGGCCAGGGATTTCACCCCGGACCGAATCAGTGCCGCCAAGGACATCGCCATCGAGTTCATTGCGCAGAGACCGTCCGACAGGATGGGAATTGTGGTGTTCGCTGGTGAGAGTTATACCCAGTGTCCGTTGACGACCGACAGGGCCACCTTGATCAACCTGATGAAAGAGATTTCCACCGACTTGATCGAGGACGGAACGGCCATCGGCAACGGACTTGCCACGGCTGTGGCCAGAATCAAGGATTCCGACGCGAAGAGCCGGGTTGTGATTCTTCTGACCGACGGCGTGAACAACTGTGGAGAGATCTCCCCGGAGACCGCCGCTGAGATTGCCAAGACCTACGGGATAAGGGTTTACACAATCGGAGTCGGCGCCAATGGCGAGGCACCATATCCAGTGATGACTCCGTGGGGAGTGCAGATGCAGAATGTCAAGGTGGAACTTGACGAGAAGCTGCTCTCCAACATCGCCTCGATGACCGGAGGCAAGTATTTCAGGGCCACCGACAACACGAAACTTGCGGAGATATATTCAGACATCAACAAGATGGAGAAGGCTCGCACGACCATCGACAGTTTCCCCGTTTACAAGGAACTCTTTGGTTCTTATGCCCTTGCCGCTTTGATCTGCCTGGCGTTGGAGGCTCTTGTTAAATTGTTGTTAAGGAGGTTGTTATGATAATATTCGCCGCACCGCATTATCTATTGCTTCTGCTCCTGATTCCGTTCTTTTTTCTCGGAATGGGGCTTTGGCTGTGGAACAGACGCCGCCGTCTGCGCAGGTTCGGAGACGAAGCGCTCGTGAACGACCTGATGCCTTCTTGGTCTCGTAACAAGTTGTGGGTGAGAACGGTTTTGTTCTCATTGGCATTTTTCTTCTTCGCCATAGGTTTGTCCAGACCTCAGATCGGAGCGAAACTGAAGGAACACAAAACGAAAGGTGCTGAGATTATGATCGCCTTGGACGTGTCCAACTCGATGCTTGCCAAGGACTATTCTCCTAACAGGTTGGAAAGGGCAAAGTTGGCGATTTCCAGAATCACCGACAAACTTCAGGATGACCGGATAGGCCTGATTGTCTTTGCGGGGACCTCGTTCGTTCAGCTGCCGATCACTTCCGACTACGTGAGTGCCAAGATGTTTATGAACACCATCTCGACCGAGTCCATCCCGATTCAGGGAACCGCCATCGGAGATGCCATCAACACGGCTATCCGAGGATTTAGTGCACAGAGCGAGCACAGCCGCGCGATCATCATTATCACCGATGGTGAGAACCACGAGGACGATGCCGTGGCCGCCGCGAAACAGGCTGCCGATGCCGGGATCAAGGTTTACACAATCGGTGTCGGTTCCGCTGACGGACAGCCGATTCCGATGGACGGTGGCCTCTTGAAGGACAAGGACGGAAACATAGTCGTGACACGTCTGGATGAGGAAACCCTCAAGGAGGTCGCCTCTGCCGGAGGCGGTGCCTACGTCCACGCCGGCAACGATGAGTTCGGCCTGACACCTATCATCAACGACATCCGCAAGATGGAAGATGAGGAATATAATTCCGTGGTCTTTGAGGAATATGACGAACAGTTTATGTATTTTCTCGGAATAGCGTTGGCGTTATTCGCCCTTGAGATGCTAATCGGGGAACGGCGCTCACGCAGACATTTGTTTGAGGGAAAGAGATGAGGACTATATTGAAATATTCATTGACGGCTATTTTGCTGATGCTTGCCTGTGCGGCGGCGTTGGCTCAGACAGACCGCAAGGAGGTCCGTGCCGGCAACCACCAGTTCAAGAAAGGCAATTGGCAGAACGCTGAGATCGAGTACCGTAAGGCCCAGGTGAAAGATTCGTTGTCTTTTGCCGCCAACTATAATCTGGCCGGTGCCCTTTATAAAGAGGGTAATTTTGAAGAGGCCGGAAAATCTTTGGAAAGGTTGAAGGAGGTTGCCCAGACGTCAGGACACGCGGCGGACTACCATTATAATCAAGGTAACATCGCTGTCCGGAAGAAAGACTGGAAGGCCGCCGTGGATGCCTACAAGCAGTCTTTGCTCCGGAATCCGGGGGATCTGGACGCAAAGGAGAACTACGCCTATGCCAAACAGATGCTGAAGAATGAAGAACAGCAGGGGGGCGGCGGTGGCGATGATCAGCAGAATCAAGATCAGAACAACGACCAAAACCAGAACAATCAGAACAATAACGACCAGAATCAGGACAATAATCAGAATAATAATCAGGACCAGAACCAGGATCAGAATCAAGGTGATCAGCCTAAGCCACAGCAAGGTGAGGGACAGGGGGATGCGAAAATCTCCCCTCAGCAGGCTCAGCAGATGCTGAAGGCGGTTCAGGCCCGAGAGAAGGAGACACAGGACAAGGTCAACAAGGAGAAGGCGGCTTTGCTGAAATCCCGCCAGAAGGAAAAGAATTGGTAAAGTGATGAATATGAAGAGATTGTTTTGCATTGCGGTTTTTTTGCTCATAGCCATTTTTCAGGTTTCGGCTCAGAATGTGATCCGGGTCGAGGCTCCGGATGTTGTCGCTGTGAACGAGCAGTTCAATGTCACTTTCATAATTGAGGGAGAGAAGAGTCAGTCGGATTTCCAGTGGTCCGAAGGCGATAATTTTCAATTGGTCTGGGGGCCGCAGAAAGGTTCCAGCTCAAGTATCCAGATCATCAACGGAAAGAAATCATCTTCACATCAGACAACCTTCACGTACATCCTTATCCCGAAATCCACGGGAACATTCCAGCTGCCTGTGGCCACGGCGATGCTTTCCGGGAGCAAGATCGCTTCGTCATCAGTGTCTATTCAGGTGGTCAGTGACGGTGCCTCGGCATCTCAATCTTCAGGGCAAAATGGTAACAATGGTAAGGCTTCCGGTGGTGGACAGACATCTTCTGCAGGGGATATCTCTTCCGGTGACCTGTTCCTGAGATTGTCATTGAGCCGTTCCGAAGTGGTCATCGGAGAACCGATAACGGCAACGCTTAAGATTTACCAAAGAGCGAATGTGGTCGGATTCGAGAATGCCAAACTCCCGACATTCAACGGATTCTGGAGTCAGGAGACTTACGTTCCGACCAACATCGAGTTCAAGCGTGAGAGTCTGGACGACAAGATTTATAATACCGCTCTCTTGAGGACTTACGTTCTCATCCCACAGCAGGCAGGAACCATTACTATTGATCCTGCCGAGCTTGTCTGCCTTGTCAATGTCAGGGCAAACACTCAGGCCGCCACAAGCATATTCGACAGATTCTTTCAGGAAGAATACAGAACCATCCGCAAAAGGGTGACGACTCCGGTGGTCAAAGTCAAGGTGAATCCACTTCCAGCCGGCCAGCCTGCCTCATTCGGCGGGGGTGTCGGTAATTTCGGAATATCCGCGCGTCTCACCACGGACAACCTCAAGACCCACGATGCGGCCTCGCTGATCATCACGGTCTCCGGACGTGGAAACGTGGCTCTTCTGGAGGAACCGAAAGTCAATTTCCCGCCTGATTTCGAGGTCTATGACACCAAGACGACCGAGAATACGGACAAGAACAACGGCGGCACCTCCGGCAGCAAGTCTTTTGAATATCCGTTCATTCCGAGAAGCCACGGGGACTTCACGATTGATCCTATTGAATATTCCTATTACGATGTCAATGCCGGTAAATATGTGACTCTCAGGACTGAACCGCTGCATATCAAGGTGGCCAAGGGTAAGGGAGGAGACTCCGCTCCTGCGACCACGGTCAATTCCGGAGTGGAGAGGAAGGACGTGAAAAGCCTTGCGGATGACATCAGGTTCATATTCACAGGCAAGCCGAATCTTTCCGGCTCTGGATCATTCTTTGTCGGTTCGGTGCTTTTCTGGACTTTACTTGCTTTGATGATAGTTGGGGCGGTTGTGGTTTACCTTGCGTTCAGGAAGGTGGCCGCGATGCGGGCTGATGTTGCCGGCACGAAGAACAGGCGTGCCACGAAGATGGCGCAGAAACGTCTCAAACTGGCTGGCGAATATCTTGACAAAAATCTCTATACCGCTTTCTATGAGGAGCTTCACAAGGCTCTCATCGGATTTGTTTCCGACAAATTGAATATGGATATGTCTGAGCTAAGCAAGGATAACATCGCTTCCGCCCTCACAGATGGTGGTGTGAGCGAGGAGCAGACCAAGGCTTTAACAGATCTTCTGGATGCCTGTGAGTTTGCCCGCTATTCTCCTGACGGTGGCAACGAGGCTATGAGATCACACTACGATGACGCTTTGAAGGTGATCTCGTCAATTGACTCCAGTCTCAAGACCGGCGGAAAATCAATTAGGAAGGTCGCCACGGTTGTGACCCTGCTCCTCTCTCTCGGATTTTCAATGAATATCCAGGCGAAGGATCTGGACTCTCTCTGGACGGCAGGTGTGCAGGCTTACACTGACGGCAAGTTCTCAGATGCCTCTGCCGCTTGGACTTCTATTGAGGAGTCTGGGCAGAAGTCCGCTAAATTGTACTATAACCTTGGCAATGCCTGGTTCAAGCAAGGCAATTATCCTAAGGCGATTCTGAACTACGAGAGGGCTTTGAGGCTTGATCCGTCATATTCAGATGCCCGTTACAATCTGGAATTCACTAACAATTTCGTGCAGGACAAGATTGAGCCTGTGCCGGAGTTCATTCTCAAGAGTGTGGCCAGGAAGGTCTGCTATGTGATGGGATCCAACGCCTGGGCGGTCATATTCATTGTTCTTTTTGCCGCAGCTTTGATTATGGGACTTCTGTTCCTGTTGGGCTCTTCGGTCGGCAAGAGGCGCACGGGTTTCTATTGCGGAATCGTGCTTCTGCTGCTTTCCGCCGGGGCTTTGAGTTTCTCCGTCTGGCAGAAATCCGACAGTTTGAAGACCGACACGGCTATCGTGATGTCGCCGGTTTCCTCGGTGAAGAGTTCTCCATCCTCTGGTTCGTCCAAGGATTTGTTCGTGATCCACGAGGGCACCAAGGTCACAATTCTTGACGAGGTAGGTTCGTGGAAGAACATCTCCCTTGCGGATGGCCGTCAGGGATGGATTGAAAGCGCTGATATAGAAATAATCTAATGACAGGAACATAAATGAAAAGGCTGACCGAAACGAACTCCGGCCAGCCTTTTTCATTTATCTGTGTTTAGTCTCTCGTCAGTGTCTGTCCGCCGATGAACTCCCTCATAATGGACGTAGGCGGAATCGCTGAGATCTCGCCCGGCTGGAGAGCAATGATGTAATCCAGGAACTTGAGCAGACGGACGGCCTCGGCGTAGGCAGGAGAGTTCGGTGAAATCCTCCGAAGAAGCGGCTCGGCATAATATTTCAGCATCGGTAGCTCGAAAATTAGGGCTGAGTTGAACAGTACATCGGCATTCTCTTGGAACGGGAATATATTCCTGCTTTCTCCACGGCGCACGCTGTTCCACCTCATTATCGTTTCCTCCGGAGTGATGCCTCTGACACGATTGTCGCGTACCATCCTGCGGAGCAGACGATTGTCCGAGGTGGACATATTGTTGTTCTCGTCGATGTTGAGTGAGGTGAGCGCCGAGACATAGACTCTGAATATCCTTGAATTGTCCACCGCCGAGGTCATCTCCGGGTTCAGGGCGTGGATGCCTTCCATTATCAGGATATCCTTGTCCTCAAGACGGAGTTTGTTGCCCTCAAAGACTCTGCTTCCGGTCTTGAAATCGAATCTTGGGATCTCAACCTCCTTGCCTTCAAGCAGTTCGTTGAGTTGTTTGTTGAGAAATTCGAGATCCATCGCATAGAGCGACTCGAAATCATAGTTGCCATCCTCATCCTTAGGAGTGTGCTCCCTGTCCACGAAATAGTTATCCAGTTCGATGACTTTCGGCTTGAGTCCCAGCACCTTGCACTGGAGAGCGATCCGGAGTGACGATGAAGTCTTGCCGCTGGAGGACGGCCCGGCAATCATCACGATTCTCTTCGTGCCTCTTTCCGCATAGATCCTGTCCGCGATCTTCGCATAGTTCCTTTCGTGGAGGGATTCCGCCAAGTTGATGATGCTGACTGCCTTCCCTTCTTTCACCGCCTTGTTCAGTGTCCCGACACTCTCGATGTTGATGATTGAGCACCAGTCGGAATATTCCTTGAGAGTCGCCGCGATCTTGCTTTGGCGCTTCATCGGCATCACCTTGCTGAAATCCGTCATCATCGGGGATTGCAGGCAAAGTCCTTCGCCCACTCCGCTGATGTCGAACACCTTGAGGTAGCCGGTCGAAGGAATCAGCGGCCCGTGGAACGTGTCGGCCTTTCCGTCAAGGTAATAGACGCTGCAACTGAATGTCCCAAGGCTCTTCTGCAGTTCGGCTTTCTGCGGCTGGTTGTTGGCGAGGAATATTTTTTCGGCCTCCTCGGAGAACATCTTCACTTTTGTGAACGGCAGATCCTTCGCCACGATCTCCTTCATCTTCTCCCTGATCCTGTCGATCTCGTTATCAGTGACAAAATAAGGTTCGTTCCGTCCGTCATCGTTCTTGCCTTTCTCGATGATCTCGCAGTACAGTCCGCTCGGAAGCGAATGGTCGATCACCAGCACCTTGTCCGGGTAGAGTTCCCTCACGGCGTTCTGAAGCACGAAGCACAGCGACCGCACGTAGCTCCTTCTTCCGTCCGGGTGGTTGTACCCGATGAACTCGACCCTGTGCAGGTTCGATGGCTTGAAACTCAACTCTTTCAACTTGTTGTCCACCAGTGCCGCCAGCACATCGTAAGTCCTTCCCGTCTTTTCATCCGTGACACTTGAACAGAACTTGTCCGCCAACGCTTTCAAATCCTGCCCTTTCTCAATCTTATGGTTCTTCCCGTCATTGACGCAGAACAATGTTATCTCATTCTTTTCCATTTTTTCGTTTTGTTAAAAGAAATCTTTCAAAGGTAATCAAAAATGATGTCAAACTTGCCGTTGTAACAATAATTTAACACCTCCTCACAACGCAAAAACTGTGTAGAGTCTCCATTATTCGACCATAAGAAAAAATATTTCTGTTTTTTATGACGGATTTTCTGTTTCTTTTGAAAATTTACGTTTTGTTGCCGCATCTTTGCCGGAGTGCATAAAGGACTTTAAACTATGTTGGTAAACATTCTTGGGGCGAAGTGCGTCGGCATCGAGGCTGTCCCGGTCACCGTTGAGGTGGACATCACACAAGGAATAGGAATACATTTGGTCGGTTTGGCGGATGTGGCGGTCAAGGAAAGCCTCCTCAGGACAATCACAGCCCTTCAGTCTTTGGGATTCAGGATTCCAGGCAAGAAGATCGTGATCAATCTGGCTCCTGCTGATGTGCGTAAGAACGGCAGTGGTTATGATCTTCCGATTGCCATCGGTATCCTTGCCGCCTCGGAGCAGAAACATTTCCCGGGTCTAGACAAATATCTGATTATGGGCGAACTGGGCTTGGATGGTTCCGTCCGTGAGGTTCAAGGTGCCCTGCCGTTCGCCGATCTGGTGACCGATCTGGGAATATCTGGGTGCATTCTGCCGCTTCGCTCTGCCCTTGAGGCCACAGAGTGCAATGATTTGTCAATATTCGGGGTGGAGACATTGGCCGATGTCATCCGTATTCTTGAGGAACAGGAGGATTGCAGCGATCTCCTCGTTTGGAATACAAGGCTTTACAGAAAACTGGCCAGAAACTCTCAGCGGAGCAAAAAGCCGTCCGGTCAGGACGTGATGGATTTCTCGGAGATAATCGGCCAGGAGGGGGCCAAGAGGGGAGTGGAGATCGCCGCCGCGGGAGGACACAATCTCATTATGGTCGGCCCTCCAGGCAGCGGCAAAAGCTCCCTTGCCAAGGCGATGGCCGGAATCCTCCCTCCGATGACCACCGATGAGGCCATCGTCACGAGCAAGATCTATTCTGTCGCCGGAATGAAAGGCTCGCAGATAGGTCTGATCCGCACACGCCCCTTCCGCGCTCCCCACTACAGCGCATCCCTCCCTGCGATCATCGGCGGCGGTGCCGGCGCCGACATCCGTCCCGGGGAGGTTACCCTCGCCGAGAACGGAATTCTCTTTCTGGATGAATATGGCCAGATGCCGAAATCCGTTCTGGAAGCTCTGCGTGGCCCGATGG
>CAVBMN010000087.1:5964-10071 GCA_963596515.1 bacterium | reverse complement strand
GCAAAAAGGAAAAATAATATTCTATGCGAATTGACATTCTTACAGTCGTTCCGGAGCTTCTGGACAGCCCGCTGAGCCACTCGATTGTGGGGCGGGCGATCAAGAAAGGTCTGGTCGAAATACACGTACACAACATCCGGAAATATGGTCTCGGCCCGCGCGCCACGGTGGATGACTACTGCTACGGCGGTGACGCCGGAATGGTGATGATGATCGAACCGGTGGAGAAAATGATCGACGAGTTGAAGGCGGAGCGGGAATATGACGAAATCATCTATATGTCCCCGGACGGCGAGCGTCTGACTCAAGGAATATCCAATGAGCTCTCCCTGAAGAAGAACCTGATCCTCCTCTGCGGCCATTATAAAGGAATAGACCACCGGATCCGCGAGCATCTGGTGACCCGTGAGATCTCCGTGGGCGACTACGTGGTCAGCGGCGGAGAAATCCCGGCGGCCCTTCTAGCGGACTCGATAGTAAGGCTGATCCCTGGAGCGTTGTCCGACGAGACCTCAGCCCTCAGCGACAGTTTTCAGGACGGTCTTCTCTCCCCTCCCGTTTACACCCGCCCGGCCGACTACAAAGATTGGAAGGTACCGGAAGTCCTTCTGAGCGGCAACCCGAAGCTGATCCGCGAATGGCAGGACGAGCAGGCTCTGGAGCGGACAAAACTTCTGAGACCAGAACTACTCGGCGATTCCGGCGGAAAGCACGATTAAGCAACCGTAAAGAGGAAAGATTCCGAAAAATTATCGCAGCAAAGAATTATCGGAAGACATTGATAGTCAACGCAAAAGACAGTTATCAACGTAAAACGTTTAAAACTTTTCCGAAAAAAGGCTTGCTTAAACGTTTTTTTTGACTACTTTTGCATAACGAAAAAAATGTGAGAGTACATCACACTCTAACGACTATGACCTTCTTTCAAAATAAGGTAATACACTACTAACTAACCGAAAAAAGTCCGCAGCGATGTGGGCTTTTTTGTTTACCATCAGTCCTGTGACGTTCCGATACTCCAATCTGTCAACATCCTCCGCCAGACCACGATCCCAAAGTCGGATCAGCGGAAAAAGTATGTGTTAAGGCATATATCACAAAGTAGGAACAGTGGTCTACGGCAAGGGTCAAGACAAGTATTATTCATTGGTAATCAACAAATTGCAAAACGCCGCCGGGATATTATGAAGAGCTGCGTTTCATAACAAGCGAATTTACAGCACATTACAGTTTACGCCTTGTAGTGCAGGTCACTTCAACAGACAATCAGGCTGACAGAGAATTGTCAAATCAGAACCATCTGAAATCATTCACAAGACAACGGACGAGAGTCGGAGCCAGCATCAAAAAAGCGATGAAGTAAGGAGTCGAAAGCACAAATGCCACGAAAATGGCAACTATACGCAATCAACATTACGTTTTTTACGTATGATCTTACTTTATTATAGAATAATCGGACAAAAATCCGCAGAATCGCTTTGGAAAAGCGGACACATCTATAATCAAAAGAACAATTTACAGTAAGATAGTTGATTTTTACAAGAACCACAACAATGCTTTGCTGCTCACGGGAGCCAGACAGGTCGGGAAAACTTATGCTTTACGAAAATTCGGCGCGGAGTTCTTTGAAAGTGTCGTGGAGATCAACTCAAAGAAGCCATCGGTTTCCTCGACGGTACGTCCGATGCCAAGGAGATGATTCTCAGGATCTCGGCGATGACGAACTTGTCTCTGAGTGACATTTCGTAATAACGCACGCGAAGCCACCAACTCCTAATTTTACCATATATGTGTCTCCAGCCACATTGAGAAAAATTTGTCATACACTTCGTACACCCCTTTGTCGCTGGTCACAATCTGACGGTCAACGAGAGCCTTGATGGATGTCTGAACAGTAGAAGGACTCTGGAGGCCATATTTCTTCACGAATTTGCCGCCTGTTATCGCAGTGGCTTTCTTCTCTCTGTTGATTGCCACAAGGAGTTCCTTTTGCCTTCCGGTCAACTGATAAAGAAGATCACTGTATATGCTGCTGTTCTCATCGATAATACTTTTGACAGCGAGATCTACCATATTCAGTGTGCAATCCGCGCCTTCCGGCGTATCAGAAAACAACCTGTTCATCACCCGCTGCATAAACCAAGTCACGCCTTCAAACTTTTTGTAAACATATTCTGGAACTTCACGCTCGACACTCTTGCCATATCGACCAAACAATGACTGCGAGAAATCGGTGTATGCATCACAAGGAAGGCTCTCCAGGCTCATTGCCGTCGTCGAAGCATAGAATGGCCTTGCAGGCGATATGAACATTTCCGAAAGAAGATGCCTTGTTGACCCCGAAAACACCCATACAGTGTTTTTACATCTCTGAATAAGTGTCCTCAACACCGCCTCGACATTCTTTTCTGGATAAAACACGATCTGTTGGAACTCATCTATAGCGACAATATTCGGCTTTTCAGACTCACTGAGGTATTTGAATATCTGATCCAAGGAATATGACGGTTCCTCAGAGCGTGACGGTTCTATGCTCCAATTTGGATTTCCCATAATGTCCACAGACATCACAGGACGCAAAGACGACACCGTCTTCACAAACCGGGACAATGCTTTCTGGCCACGGGACATCAACTGCGACAGTATCGCCTTGCCCATAGAATATACAAGGTCCTGCAGATTGCTTGTCGCATAGATGTCAATCAAAAAAGTGTTGTACTCTTCCGCAACCTCCGCCTGACTGAAGCTGTGCATCAGGAGTCCGGTCTTTCCCATCCTTCGTGGTGACATCAACACCACATTATTCCCGTTCCGAAGCAGTCTCGTCAAAGATTCGGTCTCTTGCACACGATCACAGAAATATTCCGGACCTTCATAACCATAAGTAATGAATGGATTCTTTAGCATAGTATATTATTCAATCTTGACAAAGATAGCATATTGGCGCATAATACGCAATTAACATTATGTTTTTTACGTACGGACTGCCATTTGGTCCAGCAAACGTGCTTCCCGTGTACTAAAGGTCCCGCAGCTGACATTTGGTACAGGAAACTTGTATCTGGTGTACGGACACGCACGGTGCAACCGTATGATTCCGGAAATGAGAGTACTGGAAAAGAACTTGCCGGACACTATATGATGGATTTGTTATTGTAATCCGGTCACTTCGACAAGTTCAGTGACCGCAATCTTTTTTTTACAATCCCAACAAAAATGAACCTGAATGGACTTGAAATCGGCCTCACAAAACTATAATTTTGCAGCACATACCACTTATGACGATAACAATATTATTCACAACATTAGATTTTATGAAGCAACAATTGGAAATCAGGCGGATTCTGGCGGTCAAAGTGGCCGTTGTCGCCACCCTTTTGTCCATCGCCCAACTGGCATCGGCACAAGCCTTCGACTATGAGAAAGAAAAGGCTACGGATTTTTACAAGTTCGATGAACGGGGATGGTTACTCAATGCAAAGAAGACGTTCCACAATGCTATTCTCTATTTGGATCTCAAAGGAGAAACCAAACTCTGCTACAACGATGGGAATATCGTTGACTTCACACCTAAGATATTCAAAGATATCCTTAATGCCGATCATAAGTCCATTAAGATAGATCATTACGAATACGACTCCAATTCTATCGGTTGGTGTGACGATACATACACGGTAGATAAATGGTTCAAAGAGATAATGACTTGGAATGTTGCCGATTCGGTTTATAATAGCACTATATTATTGGTGCATAATCCAGATGTCACAGTAAAAGCCGATGACGGATCAACGATAACAATTCACGGTGGTGGCTCTGACTTTGAGCAGAAGTTTAATAACGGAGATTATCTCAAGACACATAAATACTCCTACGATGACGAGGTAAGTATCTATAATTTTAAGAAGGATTTCGGAGATTATAAAGTTACTTACAATATAAATGAAAAGGGAACGATAATTTATAACAATGGTCAAATATTTAAAGGAAAGCTGATTTTTCTTCCTGAGGATGTTGATTACCTAAAAAAGAAAGATGAACGTACGATATTAAAACACGATGAATATCACGACCCGAATGTCCTTGCTCTTGGAGAAATTGCCATCAAGA
>CAVBMN010000087.1:0-5954 GCA_963596515.1 bacterium | reverse complement strand
AGTATATGAAATGCACGATCCCAATGTAAATGTTTATTCTGGGGATAAAGTAGAAGTATATGATTCTTATAGTCGATATCTGTTTTTCTCACCTTTGGTTATAGGCAATATCGCAAAAGTGCTTCCATACGATGGCGAATTGATGGATAAAGAGGGTAAAATCATAGACGTATTCCGCAATGGGGAGAAACTGGATGATTTTGATAAGATGTCAGTAATAGGCGCAAAACAGGCACAGATTGATCAAGAAAAGAAAGCCGCTGCCGATGCGATAGCCCAGAAAGAGATGATCTACAAGAAATACGGCAAGCTGAGTGCTGACGCATTGTACAATGGCGAGGTTGTCGTAGGAATGAGCGAACAACTCTTTATCATAGGAGCCAACAACTATGTGTTCAAGAAGTTCAGTATTGTCAACAAATCAATAGAGAACTCTGATTATAGCCGTTGCTATGACCTTTATAAGCTTAACAGCAACTTTTCACTTGTAAGCGTTGGTTACATCTGGGCGAGAGACGGAAAGATCTCATCCATCCATTATTATTAACAGTACACTAAACATAAAACATAAGGATTATGATTGATTGCAAAAAAAGCATTGTGCATCAAGATGCACTTGAAATTCTGATCGAGGCGTTGAACTCGAACGGAATGTCGTTGGAAAAGCATATGGTTGAGAACTCCATCTTTATCTGCCCTTACAAGGTGAAGAAGCAGATGGACGATCTTGAGAGCCTGTTAAAGAGCCTACAGACAGAATCACACGATAATCTTGTGACGGGCCATTCAAAATTGCCTGTGCGTTACTCAAGCGACAAGACGAACGTGATCTACAAGCCTGGAACAGGAATTACTGATTGCAAGACAGGCTACACTGTCAGTATGGCAAACAACATCTACACAGAGATCCATTCTGGAGCGGCTCCTTCCTCAATCGTATGGCCATCTGCCGGTTATGTGGTGGACTACAAGGATATCCCTATTGTGATTGACCGCGACAACAATTATTTCGTCCGCGCCGCGATCTCTCAGTACACCGGACATATAGTTAGTCAAGGTGCCAGCAACACATTGATCAACTATACGATCTCACACATCTGGCCTTATACTGCTGATCCATTCTACTTTACAAGCCTATGGAATATAGTGCTGATTCCGGCTCACTGCAACTACATTATGGATAAAGGAGCGAGCACGCATCCGGTTGTCCGTAGCATCCAGGAACTGTTCAGAGCGATCTGCTACCTGCTGTACGATCCAAACAGTTACCTTACCACATTCGAGAATATTCTCAAGAAGAGCGATCCGAACATCCAGATTCCTCGTGTGGCTGTGCCTTCCCAGACTGCACTCGCTCAGGCTCAGACCTACATCGACAACGGCCTGATATTCATATAATACAAGTCAAGAATAAGAAGAGGAATCTAAAATAGGAAACAGGTAATTCCCTAATCACAAAATCCGGCCTGAAATCAGACACACTGGTATTCAGGCCGGATTTTATTTTACCCTTTGGGCGGGCATATTCATCAATAACCGATGTCACGGATATCGGTGGAGATGTCTTCGAAGATGGAGTTCAAGGATTGGCGCTCTATCAGGCGGGCGACGTGCGGGCGCAGCGACAGAACCGCAAGAAGGATAAGCAGTAGAAAAGCAGCGATAGCGGCAGCTAATCTCAGACGATGCGTGCGGTCTCTTCTTAATATGGCGGAACGGACTTCCTGAACATCACGGTAACGCTTGTCGCGGTCCTCATTGACACAGACGGCGGCGATCCGGGGATAGACACCCATCTTCTGCATTATTCTGCCTAATGAATATATGTCCGTCCGGACATCCACATTTCCTCCCGCCTGCTGCTCCGGAGAGACATAGTCCCTGGTTCCGGCCGGGTTCTTGAACAAAGTGTACCAGTCGGCATCGGAAAGGCCGAAATCTATCAGTTTCACGTTCTGTCCATTATTGGTTATCAGGATGTTGGACGGTTTTAGGTCACGATAGATGATTTGGTTGCGATGAAGGTACTCAAGGGCGTCACAAATCTCAAGAATGATCTTCCTCACAGGAAGCCCCTTACGGCCGATCAAGGCACCTAATCTCTCCCCGTCCACCCATCGCATCTCTATACTGTTGCCCAAACCGGGAATATTGACAAAACTCAATACCTGGCAGATGTTCGGATGGTTCAGCCCTGAGCCGATCTCATACTCCTTGCGGAGCAACCCCTCATAGAAAGGATTCCCGACATATTCAGGTTTCAAGGACTTCAATGCCACAAGCTTGCCACCCACGGCCATCCTGCAGACCAAAGTGTAGCCTCCGTGCGACTCATAGACTTTCTGAATATCCATCCGCGAGTCTCCGACCAATTCCTCACAGGAATCAAAAAATTCTGACGTATCCTCCATTTGTTTCTTAATATTCCTGATGTCAATCAACACAGATGATCTCGGTGTTTTCACCGACCACTAAAGTCAGATTAGCTTTTTGATTTTTGGTAAGATATAATCTTTTTAGAGATGGAGAGTCGCACATAAGATTTTCCAAAGAAGGCAAACTACTTACATCAAGAGTCTCCATAGCACAATTCTCACAATGTAATACTCTTAGTTTCTCGCACAAATTCAATCCTTTCAACTCTACCAGTTTTTGCGAATCATTAACATCCAACCATTCCAATTTTGTAAAGTCCGATAAATCAAGCGATTTAACCAATGATGGAGACACTTCAAGACTTTCAAGTTTTGAACACCCCCGCAGGTTCAAAGACTCCAAAGTTTTATATCTCGATGTAAACAGTCTCAGAAAATAATTATTAGACAAATCCAGTTCTGTCAAATTCGGCCCAGGCCAAAGATTAAGGAGGAATTCCTCGAACGCATTACCCGACAGATTAAGATATTTCAGTCTATCAAGCCACCTCATATTTAATGAGGAAAAGCAATTATTTGACAAATCAATATAGGAGATCGCTGGGTTTTCACTCAACGCCGAATGTCCACTATAAATCGAGTATATCTCGGACAGGCTTCCGCTTCCTCCATCCGGTCCACAAGAAATCCCACGGCAGATAAGCGTGTCAAGATTATAAAATGCTTCCACACCCTTCAATGAAGAAACATTGTCCGAAGTGATGTCTATCTTAGTCACCTTAAAACATTCATCAACACTTAATATGCCGTCGGAATTCTCATCCCAGTTGTCATACATATATTTTTCAAAGATATCACTCAGAAATGAAATTGAGAAAGTGAATTTAACCTCGTCACTATAGTACACACCATTACTTGTGATCGCATAAGCCCTGAAATAAGAAGTCTCGCCAGGGGTTAGTCCCTCCCCTCCAATGCGCGATTTAAAGGTACCATAAGACCCTCCATCTATTGTAGTTCGCTCGGAACGGATGTCCGGGGCTCCTGATGTGTTAACACACATTCCACAACAAACAAGATCTCCGCTTTGATCATCTTTGACAGAAAACTCATACTCGACCCCACCCGTTCCAATGGTAATTAATGAATCTATACTCACGAGAGGTGCCTTATAGGAGAAGTCAATAGCCTGTGTTCCTGACATTCTTGTGTCCTCGCCGCCGGATATGAACGATCGGAAATAGTATGTTTTTCCTCTGGGGATATTCCGTAATGTAAGAGAAAACGTATCATCTGAGGGCAATTCTGACTGGTACATCGTCATATTATCCTTATCCTCACCAAAATAGAATCCACACTCTTTGATCCCTGCTCTGTCTGAAACCTTGCTGGTGAGAATGATGTCCGTGTCACCGACCTCAGCTGATGCACTCACAATCTCAGGATGAGCATAATCCGGAATTTCTGATCTATAATCGCAAGAAGCTGTAACGATGCTAATGGTCAAGAACGAGAATAATCTTTTTGCAATTGGCATATTTTAATAGTTAGGAATGTCGATATGAAGTTCATTGCTGTACGTGACACCTACATTACTGACAGCATAAGCCCTAAAATATAATGTACGTCCGTGCTCATCAGTATCAGCATTATTATTATATACTTTGGAGCAGTAATCCGGATTCAGAAAATAATCATTTTTCGAGGAATTTATTGTCGGAGATTCCGATGTTCCCCAACAAAGTCCAATCGCAAACAGTTCACCGCTAAAATTTTCCGAGATTGTATAATAGCAAGAATACTTAAAACTGTAACAAGGAACACCTCCGAAATCTTCCACTATCAACCCACTGGATTTCAACGAATCAATAGTCACAACAGGTGGACGGTAGTCCGCTTTGATACTGTTAAGTCCAGACATTATGGTGTCCTCACCAGCCACGATGAACGAACGGCAAAAGTACATATTCCCAGGCTCCGCCATCCCTTTCAGCGTGACAGTGAACTCTTTGTCAACGGGAAGGTCAGAGGAAAGCTTCTCCATCTCAGCCTCGCTCCGGCCGAAATAGAAGCCACACTCTTTGATCCTGTTTCCGTCAGAGACTTTGCCGGAAAGCACGATATCTGTTCCGTTGATGTCCATTGATGTGTCCACGATCTCTGGAACGGCGATCGGCGACATAAGCGTGTCCTCCTTACAAGACACGATCAGAGCGCACAGCAAAACTAATGATACAAAAATCCTTGACATTAACATAGAGTGCAAATATAACGTTTTTGGGAATATTGTGAACCAATGAACCTTTATGAACTTGAACTTGATGCTTCATTTCCGTAAATTTGTGGAAATATTAATGATGGAACCGTATGCCAAACAAAATAATTCCAGAGCTCAACTACCTTCTGAAAGAGGTCGAGAAACACTACGGACGGCCTCTTAAGACCTCCGCCAACTTCGAGGCTTTGTCCATCGTCATCGAGAGAGACTTGGGGGAAATCATTTCTGCCTCAACCCTAAAACGGCTGTGGGGATATGTGTCCTTAAGACCGACACCCCGAATGAACACCCTCAACGTGCTTTCCCAATTCATAGGAAAGCGTGATTTCGCCACATTCTGCCAGAACATTCTGGACGATGAGTTCTATGTGTCAGAGTTTTTCTCAACCAAGAACATCTGTTCCTCTGATTTGGAAAAAGGAACTGAAATCATCCTCGGATGGGCGCCGAACAGAATTGTTCTCCTCAGGTATGACGGTCAAAGCACCTACACGGTAATAAATTCCGAGAATTCCAAACTACTCATAGGAGATCAATTCCAGGCCGAGTCATTTATGCTCGGATACCCGCTCTATATTCCCAGAATCCTAAGGAACGGCAACTACACGCCATCCTACATTGCAGGGACAAAAGAGGGGTTGGACAGAGTCGATGTCGTCACCGGATAAACTGAGGAATAACTCAGTGTCCTTCACACTTTTTTTGCGAAAATAATGGTAAATTTGCGGCTGTTATGAATATTCGAAAATCCGCAACCTTGTTCATTACAACGGCAACTATCGTCATATCTTGTTCAGGCCGTCCGGAGGCTCGTATGGTCAAGCCTGACTACGACACGGAAACCGATTGCCTTAACGGGACGATGATCGTGTCGATGGATGGGAAGTACGGGTTGGCGGACACTTGCGGAAAAGAGATTCTGGCTCCGGTCTATGATGACATCTACTACATCTCCGATGAGATCGCTGCGGCTTTTACCGGACAGACCGTCGGGTTCTTTGACCGGAGCGGGAAGAGACTGGGAGAGACAATGATGGAGGACAACGCTGCATTTGAAGATGTTCTGGAGGCATATTCAAAGATAGAAAAGGTACGCAGGGAGCAGTGGAACAGCATATTGACCAGCTACGAGGAACTGAGGAAGTACTGCCAGTCCGACAGCGCCTCTGCGGGGACAGCCAGACTTATGGCAGACGACATCCGGGCCGCGCTTCAAAAGGTCGGCGGGCCGATGGAAAAGGACCAGAAACTTCGGTTTGAAACCGAACGATCGGCATACAGACGATGAGAAAGCTGCTTAC
>CAVBMN010000086.1:7787-10107 GCA_963596515.1 bacterium | reverse complement strand
CCTGCGAAGAAAGGATAACAGAAAACTGTTCTTCGCTAAAATCGTCCCCGCTCCAGAATTGGGAGAAAAAGAGACGAAATTTGTACCATGCTGTCCTAAAGAAGTTCCTCAAATCATTCTTATAGATGTCAAACGGTTTTGTCTCGCTCAGCAAGAAAGGGACACAATGTGATTTCTTAACCTCAAATATGGGAGAATCTTCTTTTCCCTCACCATATTTGCAATTACAGGAATTACAGAGTGGATATATGTATTGCTTCTTGTGGTTTTCCACTTCTTCAATATGAGCACCGACAAAATCTTTTGGAAGGGTTATTTTTCCACAACAAGCACATACTCCAACACTTGTTGGGAAATGCTGTCCGGATTTTCCCTCCCAATACTCTTTCCATGTTTTATAGTTGCGAGGAGTGTATTTTGATGTATTTTCCATGTGTTTGACGGTAATCACCCCTCTTATGATGTTTATCCATTTGCGCATGTCTTTTATACTTCTTGAAAAGAATAGCATATTCTCTTGTTTTTCCGCAAACTTACATAAAAATCTGCAATTCTTAGGGGAAATATAGCAAGAAAACGCAGAAGGACATAGCCGACTGCGTTTCCCATCATAGAACAGTTAACCAATGATTAATAGTAATAGGCATCAATGTAGTAATCAAAAGGTACAGATACCGTTCCATTGAACAAGTATTCCTCACTCTTGTCTTTGTTTGACATTTTCAGATTTTTGAGTTGAATCCTCATCTGACCTTTTTTCTTGTTATATGTTGATTTGACAATCAAATCACCGCTTACATATGAACAGTCATATCGCTCTGACAAATCCACCTCCAATTTGAGATTCATCTTGGCAAGGTTATCACCTTCCTTGGGGCATTCCGGATTGTCAAAATGAAAATTGTAATAGTGGGTCTCATAAGTGTCCTCGTACCTATCGTTTTGGTCAACACTCACCGTCAATTTGCCATGGTGGACTGTTTTTGACCAATATCCATCGAAACTGATAAGACCCTCAGGGTACTTCTTCCCATTGACCTCAATCGTTTTCTCACGGTCTGTCAATGCCGAAAAATCATTGTTTGTACAGGAAAGCAAAAACGGCAAGGCAATTATGACCAACGCAATACGATAACTCCATTTCATTCCTTTTCTCATTATATCCATTGTTAGACTTTACTTGACTCTTTTGAAATAAATGATTTGCTCGTCATAATACCCATCCTCATCACCAGTGAATGTAGTCCATATAGGATCAATATCATTACATGGTATAAGACTATCACCTTTCTTGTAATAGTAACTTGAATGGTTATAATCATCCTTGGTCTCAAATATGGTTTGCCCTTTATATTCCCCGACTTCCTTATCTCTGGAAGTGACCTCGACATCAGAAAATATATCAGACCATATCATTTCAGATGCTCCCAATTTTTGAATGGAAAAGGAGAGCATATCAAACAACGTAATCAGATGAGTGGACGGTGAATATGAATATGGCATGGAAATGTCACCCGTTTGGCATTCTCCATCTTTTTTGAATATATAGATATCCTCGTCATCTTTATTTGACACTTCCACTCCTACTGTTTTGCCGTCAAACTTATATTCGACCTTCGTGATACGCCATGTTCCTACCAAATCCCCACTCGTGCTGTTATTCCCATCAGCCTTGTCACAGGAACCAAGGGCGATGGCTGTAAAGACAGCCACCGCCAAAGTAAACAATCGTCTCATTATATTCATGTTGAATGGTTAGAACAGGATTCCTACTGATACATTCAGCAAATTAAGGTTTGTGTAGTCCGTGAATTTAGTGATTGACGGCTGGTATGAGATACTAAAGAAATATTTCTCATAAATGGCTTTCGCTCCGAACTGGGCACCGAGTTGGAAACGATTGCAGCCACCTTCCTCTTTATTGAACAAGTCAATTGACATATCCTCATCTTTATCTTTACCTAAAATATGGGCAGTCAAGTTAAGACCGGCATAAGGAATCAACCGGATCTGGTCGATGTCAAAAGTGTATGTTACATTCACTGGAATGATGGCTGAGATAAGGGTTGTACCATCACCGGACGCATACATAAGATCCGCTCCATACTCATAGGATAAAGGAAGACTGATTGGAAGTGCTCTTTCCTGAGCAACACCTACGGTTACGCCATACAGGTTTTGCTTGAGGGAAAGTCCCATTGCACTTGTTTTGATTGCGGCATTGGTGAACGATGCCTTTAGATAGTTGTTTGTCTGCGCGAACATAGCCCCGCAGATGGTCATCATTGCGATGACGGCGAAAAGTCTGATGCTTTTCATA
>CAVBMN010000086.1:0-7777 GCA_963596515.1 bacterium | reverse complement strand
GAAAACTTCCACATTTCCACGGAGGAACACGAAAACACTTTCGCGATATGTACGTGGCAAATGTACGCAAAAAATCGCACTTCTTGAACAGAAATGCGATTTAATCGGTAAATATCCACTTATTGTAAATCCCTACGGAATAGGGAATATCTTTTCCGTAAGAATGATATCATCATATGGAATAATAGTGAATGTCACTTTGTCTTCCATTAAACCATGGGTTACAAGATAATGCCAGGCTTCATCATTTGCGAAGCAAAGATCTCTGTATGACTTGTATATGGTAATAGGAGGTACTTCCTTGTTTGTTTCTTTGCAATATAGACCAAAGTATTTCCTCCATTTTTGATATTCTGACATGACGAAAACAGGGTCTTTCTCTGCTTTTGCCACAAGTTTTACTGCCCATTCAAGCACTTCTCCATCTAATCCATATTTGGCGAAGTAAGTAACCAAGTTACGCCCTTGGTCTGTATCCGTCAATTGGTTATAAAGTTCTATTAAGTCTTCGTTATTCATCATATTATCATTATTTTTGTAACCACTTATAAATAGTTGTATCATTATGGAATATTTAGGGACAGAACTCAGACATATTATCTTAACAAAGCCTAATTATTGGGCTGATAAGGAAAATTTCTCTGTGTGCTTTTATAAAGATAATGACAAAAGCATTATAGGCGTTTCAAGGGAAAATATTTACCGGAAGTTAGGGCTTGTCACAAACGATAATTTGTATGACATTTTCAAGATAGATATTCTGCCTTATAACATCAAGGGTAAAGATATACTTTTTGATAATGAGGAAGGAGCAAGGAGAACACTCATACAATTTGGTCAAAATATCTATGATTTTCAAAAGAGCCTCATCGCTGCATATTGGATAGAGAATAAATGCACGCTTAATGCTATAAAACAACTTGATAAGTCTAATATGCAAATATCCGCAGGAAACTTCTTGTCATCCCTGATGCCATTGTCCATTGAAAAAGATTCTGATATGAATTGCTACAACCTTTATGATGGGCAAGGGACGGTCTTGATACAATTCCATAATGAGAATTCAGCAAAACAATTTTCACTTATCCTACGAGGTGTAATCAGTGTGATTATTGACTACTATAAAAATTTGAAATAGTAAGAAAATGTTTGCCAATTGCTCTTCTGTGCTATCCGGTTCGGGTGCCCTTCCGTCCGGTGCCCAGCAAGCCTAAAGTGCATAATTCCGATTAAAAATTAGATGCTATAAGTATTGTTGCTATAGAAGTAAAAAATTTTTTTTGATTACCGCAGGGCAAAGAAACAGAAACTTTCGTTTCTTAATGAAAGTTTTTATGTTTTTGAATATGAGTTTGCGATAAAGACACTATATTGCGGCGAACCTGAATTTAGATTAAAATGGGCAGTCACAAACTCAATGAACTCCTGAAGGAGTACAGAAAGCAGCCGAAGTGGTACTACCACGTCATCTTCGACTCTATCGAAACAGGACAGTTGTTCAATAATGATGATGAATATGCCGACGGAATGAACAGCGTGGCCATCGGGCAATATGTCTGCGGACTGTCCGTCATCGTGTTCGTGCTGATGGCCAATCACTGCCATATTCTTGTTAGTGGATCCGGAGAGGAAATAGTCAGGTTTTTCTTGTTCGTCAAGGAAAGGATCAACCGGAAACTCAAAGAGGATGGTTTTCCTCCACTTCCGGTGGACTATGGCTTTAAAATGGTGAAAGTGAACGATGAGCGGCAATTGGTGGACACGATAATCTATATCGCGAGAAATCCGTTGAAGGCGAGGCCGGATGTCACGGCGTCTGGCTATATTTGGGGATCCGCGAATTTGATTTTCAGCGATGTGAACGAACTCTATGACAAGGTGAAAGTCGCTGATATGTCGTGCAGGGAATCGATGAGGATATTCAAGACTAAGATCAAGCTTCCTGGTGATTACCTTTTTAATCGTCCTCGGGGATTTATCCTTCCTGAGTCATACGTCCTTAATGGTAAGGCGGAGCGGATGCTTGTGAATTCGTGGCGGTTCAGTTCAGGGCTTGTGAGGAACTTTGACGCTTATCTTAAGATTGCCGAGGGCGTTGGTGAGATGATTGTCTTTTCGGAGAACGAATTGAATGAGATTATCTATCAGATTCTTAGAGATCATTTCAAGGTGAATTCCGTCAGAGATCTTGGCGTTGACGATAAATGCCGCTTGGCTTTGATCCTGAAAAGGAAGTACCGCATTGACACCAAACGTATCGCCCGCAAGATTCAAGTCGAGGTCGCTGTGCTCAATAAGTTGTTTGAATAGTTTTTCGAACGCATTGTGCCGCACCCTCGGGCAACGAAAAGGTGCGGAAATGTCGCTGAAGAGTGTTGTGCGGCACCCTTGGGAAACGGGAAGAGGCGAAAATGCTGCCGAAGAGTGTGTGGTGGTTGTAGTATGGCAAATGTGGGGTGCGGAATATGATTGGCAGGCTATTGGTCAGACTTCGTGACAATGCTACCAGACCGAAATAATCCTGCGTGGCGCTTGGTCACTGAGCTTGTCGAAGTTTTCTAGGAATTATCCGTCATTTGTCGCAATAATGAAAATACGTCATGTTAAATAGAGTGGTTCGCACAAAACCGTTTCTAAAAATTGTATCTTTGTGTCTGGCTAATTAGAATATTCTTCGATGGGACAGACATTGCATAGTTTAAAAGACCTTAAGGGGTTGATACCAAAGGATGAATCGGCAAAGAAGGCCTCGGTGCCGTCTAAGTTGCGGGAAAAACCGGCCGTGCCTGTCAGAGTGAACGAAGAGCCTAAGGTCGGGGACAGGGTGGTTCTGATGGAGTCCGACGAGCACGGAAGAATCCAGCGGATTGATGGCAAGACCTATTTCATCAAACTGGATGACGGGCTGGTCGTGAGTCTCGGCAAATGGGATTTTGCGGTCACGGACGACAAGGAGGAGGAAAAGCTTCGCAACTCCATTTTCGCGAGACGGAAACCGGCCTCGCAGGATGAACCGTCCCGGTCACGCTACACGGACTATGGAGAGATCACGATCGATCTCCATCTTGAGGCATTGTTTGGAGGACGTTCGGTTCAACCTGGACAAGCTCTTCAGTTTCAGATGGATGCCTTTAAGTCAGAACTCAAGAAATGTCTCCCTCACCGTGGAATGCGCGTCAGATTCATCACCGGTGTCGGTGATTATGTCCTGACCAACGCCATCCGCAAGGAACTGGACGAAGTCTATTCCCTTCGCTGCACTTACACCGTCGGCACGCTGGGGGTGACCATCGTCACAGTACGCTGACGCAAGGATTTTTGACTTTCAATACTTCTTACAAACAACTTTAATAATCAAAGAATATGTCAATGAAGCACATCGTCCTTTCAATCGTGGCCCTCTTCGCGACTCTGTCATTAGGCGCCCAGAATGCAGACTGGGCCAGATTCGGAAAATACGCTGAGGCTAACTCGGAAGTCACAGTCATGCCTAAGGCCGTGTTGTTCGGAGACTCGATCACAGAAGGATGGGCCCGTCAGGATCCGGACTTTTTCACCTCAAACAACTTTATCGGCCGCGGAATCAGCGGCCAGACCACATCTCAGATTCTTGTGAGGATGAGGCAGGATGTCGTCAACCTGCATCCAAAGTACGTTGTCATTCTTTGCGGAATCAACGACATCGCTCTCAATGACGGACACGCTGTGGATGTCGAGACTGCTGTCGGCAGCATAAAGTCGATGTGTGACATAGCGCGCACCAACAAGATCAAACCGATTCTTTGTTCTCTCCTTCCTTCCTATAAGTTTTATTGGAGACCATCAGTGACAGACTGCTATGAAAAGGTTCTACAATTCAACGAACTTCTGAAGGCCTATGCGAAAGAACATCATCTGAAGTACGTCGATTACTTTACCCTCTTGTCAGGAGATGACGGCAAGATCCGCCCTAAATATTCGAAGGACACGGTTCACCCTAATCTCGATGGCTACAAGCTTATGGAGGAATATCTTCTCGGCTTCCTTAAGTAAGAAGTTTTATTTGGTGCGTCCGACGAGGCGGTCGGCGAAATCACGCAACTTTTCCAGTCTTTCGCCTTCGCAGATGCCGGAGACACATCCGAGAGCCTTTTCGGTCAGTTCGACGATGGCCTTCTTGGCATCCTCGCCTACGTTGAGGGCGTTGTAGATGTCCTTGACTTTGGCAATCTTCGCGGCCTTTTCCTCATTGCTGACGGCTGTCATCGACATAGCCTCCAGAAGGTCTTTGCGGATATCCTTGTCCGCCTTCTCGAAGGCTCTCACAGTCAGCCAGCTCTTCTTTTCGTTGAGGATGTCCCCGCCGATCGGCTTACCGAAGACTTTCACGTCCCCGTAGGCATCCAGATAGTCATCGGCCACTTGGAAGGCTAAGCCGAGATTGTAGCCATAGTCGTAGAGGCAGTCGCAATCCTTCTGCGGCGCTCCGGCTATTATGGCTCCCATCTTTGCGGCGCAGGCGATGAGCACGCTAGTTTTGAGACCGATCATATTCATATAGTCTGCCATCGGAACAATCTGAATATGCTCGAAATCCATATCGTGCTGCTGCCCCTCGCATACCTCAGCGGCGGTTTTTGAGAACAGCCTCATAACGTCTGAGACGATGCTGTGTGGTGCTTTTGCGATCCTGGCGTAGCTGTCGATGCACATCACGTCGCCGGAAAGGATCGCCGTGTCGGAATTCCATTTCTTCCATACCGTGTCCACCCCTCTGCGAAGCGGTGACCGGTCCATAATGTCATCGTGGATAAGCGTGAAACTGTGGAAAACCTCGATTCCCGCCGCCGGCTCCAGAATCTCCGGTGTGAGTTCATCCTTGTACAATGAATATGCTGTCAAACACAGCGTAGGGCGGATCCGTTTTCCACCTATCGCGATCATATACCTGAGCGGATCGTAAAGCCCCGAAGGCTCTTCCGTGAACTTGATTTCCTTGAAAAGATTCTTGACTGCGGCGTCAATGGTTTCCTGTGTCAGCATTGTTTGTCGTTTTTAGAAATGTAAAGATAGAAATTTTCCGTGGAATAACATATTTGTCATTTTCCTTTGTATCTTTGCATCCGAAAAAGGGTCCGGCCCTCTGACAAAGGAATGGTCCTGTGTTCTTGAAACCACGTTAAAAACAAGAAAGACAATGTCAAATTCATCAAATCAACAGCGTGAGACGCTGTCTGTTACCTACGTGTGGATGTCAGTGACATTCTGCGTGTGTCTGGTTGTTTCCAACATCTTCATCCCTCGGCTTTGGCAGGTTGGCTCGCTTCCTGTCCAGCTCACCGGAGCGGTTCTTTTGTTCCCGATTTCGTACATCCTTAACGATTGTCTTACAGAGGTTTATGGCTATAAGAAAGCCCGACTGACAATCTGGATCGGCTTTGCGATGTGCCTCTTTGTGTCCATCGCATCGTTCATCGTGACGAAGTTGCCTAAGCCAATGTACGAGGACAGTTATGCTGCCGCCGAGAGCTTCAACTCGCTGTTCGGCCTTGTGCCGCGCTCGATGATCGGTTCGCTTTTGGCGTTTATCGCCGGCTCGACCGTAAACGCCTGGATAATGTCAAAGATGAAGGTGGCGACCAAAGGCAAAGGCTTCGGCTGGAGGGCTATCATCTCTACAATCGGGGGAGAGGCGACGGATTCCCTGATTTTCTTCCCGATTGCGTTCGGCGGGTTGCTGCCTTTGGGGGCGGTCATCAATCTGATGTTCACGCAGGTTGTGGCTAAAACCTTGTACGAGATCATCATCCTGCCTGTCACATCTTGGGTGGTCAGAAAGGTCAAGGCTCACGAGGGAATCGACACCTACGACAATAATATTTCTTACAATCCGTTCAAAGTTAATGAGATATAGTTAATGCCGTCTGATTCCGGAATATTCATTGGCATATTCCCGGATTGGTGGATATAATAAGGTCTCCTTTGGCGCGAGGTAAGATTTTTCAGTAGAATAGTAAGTTGCATATTATGGCAGAAGGAAGAGAATTGGAGGGCCTTCAGTCCCTCGGAAAGAAGACTGAATATAAAAGTGACTATGCTCCTGAGGTTCTGGAGACATTCGTCAACAAGCATCAGGGCAACGATTACTGGGTGAGGTTCAACTGCCCGGAGTTCACGAGCCTGTGTCCGATCACGGGGCAGCCGGACTTCGCCGAGATCCGGATCAGTTATATTCCTGACGTGCGGATGGTCGAGAGCAAGAGCCTGAAGCTGTATCTGTTCAGTTTCCGCAACCACGGAGACTTCCACGAGGATTGCGTCAACAAGATTATGAAGGATCTCATCAAGTTGATGGATCCCAAATACATAGAGGTCACCGGCCTCTTCACCCCGCGCGGCGGCATCTCCATCTATCCTTACGCCAACTACGGCCGTCCTGGCACCAAGTACGAGACCCTCGCCGAGCAGCGTTTCGCGACGCACGAGTAATTGATTTATTAATTTTTGTGTCCCTTCGACAGGCTCAGCGACCATCATAACGTGGTCGCTGAGCTTGCCGATGCAACTTTAAAGGATTGTTGCCGTAATATTCAAAGGAATGACTATCTTTGTCGCTGAATATGAAAGGACAAGCGACAGTGGTCAAAAACGCGGGAAGCCATTTCCTGCTTTCGAGGTTGCCGGAATGGCGGCCTTTTCCTGCGGTGCTCAAAGGCAAGGTGCGTCTGAAAGGCAGCGAGGCGACAAATCCCGTGGCAGTGGGCGACAAGGTGACTTATGAATATTCAGAAGAACCTTCCGCCACTCATCCGGCCTCGATAGTCGAGGTACTGGACCGCAAGAACTATGTGATCCGCCGCTCGACGAACCTTTCAAGGCAGTCGCACGTGATCGCCGCCAATCTGGACAGGGCGTTTATTGTCGTGACTCTGTTCTTTCCTGAGATCAAGCTGCCGTTTCTGGACCGGCTTCTGGTGACCTGTGAGGTCTATGGCATCCCGGCCACCATCGTCCTGAACAAGGTTGACATATTCAGAAAAGAATTTCCGGAACAACTTGCTGATTTTCATCGCATCTACGAAAGCGCAGGTTATCGTGTTATAGAGACCTCCGCTTTGACTGGTGAGGGGATTGATGATCTGAAGGCCGCCATCGGAGGACCTGAGGAAGGCCACATCTGCCTTTTCTCAGGCGAGTCCGGAGTGGGTAAGTCCTCCATCATCAAGGCTTTGGATCCATCCTTGAATCCGAAGGTCGGTAACATTTCGCTGGCTCACCTTCAAGGCCGCCACACCACATCCTTGTATGAGATGTATCCGCTGGCCTCCGGCGGCTTCATCATTGATTCCCCCGGCCTCAGAGGCTTCGGCCTTGTTGATCTGAAGAAAGAAGAGATCGCCCTCTACTTCCCGGAGATGCTGAAATTCTCGAAAGATTGCCGTTTCACCCCTTGCACCCATACGCACGAGCCCGGCTGCGCCGTCAAGCAAGCCGTTGATGACGGCCTAATCTCCGCTGAACGCTACAACTCCTACATCGGAATGCTCGAAGAGGACAAGAAGTTCAGGTAGATATTTACTTCGGGCACCGTGTTTATATTTGGTAATCCATCTTATTCAACACTTAAGGTCAGAAAAATAAAATTTCAAATTTTGGTAACGTGCAAAATTTGGAATTTTATTTTTTCTGACCACATATTATTGAATTGTTTAAAAGTTATTATGAGTGTTTTTCGTCTTTTTATATTACCTTTGCAAAAAGAGTAAAAGGTCTTACTATAAGATATGGTACTGGAAAA
>CAVBMN010000085.1:0-10276 GCA_963596515.1 bacterium | reverse complement strand
TCCGCTCGTTTGAAACTGATTGGCAGCAAATATATTACCTCTCTTATGACGGCTCGGTCCTGAAGAGGCTGACTGATGGAGAGAACTGGAGAATGTCGCTCGTGGACGTGAAGGAAGGCAAGGCTTCCAAGGCTTTTGACGGAAGTTCTTCGGAGGTGCTGTTCGTCGCAGAGCGTGACTCCCGTGTGCGCAGCGGGCTGTATTCAGTCTGCAAAGGAGTTGTCAGGAATATCTCGGATCCGGCTATGCACGTCACGTCTGTACGGGTCTCTCCGGATCAGAGGTACGCCATCGCTTCTGTCAGCAATTCAATGACTCCGTCACAGGTGTGGATCTATGACTTGAAGAAGGTTGCGAAGTCGTTCAAGGTGGCGGATATGGCCGGTGAGGATTTTGAGGCCTCGAAGTTCGCTCTTCCTGAGCATATTACGATGATCACAAAGGATGGGTTTGAACTTCCGGCTATGATTGTCTATCCTAAGGATTTTGACGCGTCGAAGAAATATCCGGTTCACGTGGACATCTACGGTGGCCCGGATTCTCCGCAGGTGATTGACAGGTTCCGCAGTCCGCTTTATTACCAGTGGTATTCAGATAACGGCATCATAGAGGTCGTGGCTGACTGTCGCGCCTCGGGACATAACGGCCGCAAGGGACTGGATCAGATCTACAGGCGTTTGGATGAGCGTGAGGTGCTGGATTTCGTGGAGTGGGCTGAATATCTCAAGTCGCTTCCTTACGTGCAGGGCGACAAGATCGGTGTCGAGGGCTTCTCGTTCGGAGGCACTATGACCGCGCTTCTGGTGATGAATCATCCTGACGCTTTCCACTATGGAATCGCCGGCGGTGGGGTCTATGACTGGGCGCTTTACGACACCCACTACACGGAGAGGTTTATGGACACACCGGCCAACAATCCAGATGGGTATGCTTCGACCAAGGCTATCGCTAGCGCGGCTAACTATCCTGTAACGGATAAGAACTATGATGGCTCGGTGATGCTCAAGATCACTCACGGTACCGGTGACGACAATGTGCACTTTCAGAATACCTTGCTGCTGGTGGACGCTCTTCAGAAGGCCGGTAAGAAGTTTGAACTGATGTTCTACCCTGACGGGATGCACGGCTACCGTGGCTATCAGGGCCGCCATTTCAGCGAGGCCAACAGGGCGTTCTGGCTCAAGTACCTTAAAGGAGAATAGCTTCGGTCACTGAGCTTGCCGAAGTGCCGAAGTGACATAAAATAAACGTTCTATGAAGAGGAATATTCAAATAACGGTTCTGTCGCTGATCTTGCTGGCCGCTGCTTCGTCATGGTGTGCCGCCCAGGAGGTGACACGCAGCGCCCAGATTCCTGGTCTGCGTCCATACAAGGTTGATTTGGAATATATTTCCAAGGCTGAAAAAGACTCTGTGCGTATGGTCGCCGAACTCTGGAAAGGCTATGTCGAGTCATTCACATCCTCTTCGGTGGACGAGGCGCGGCGGCGTTCCTTTTGGGTGGACGGATCGCCTGACTACCTTCAGGAGTTTGACGACGGCAACCTGCTCTACTCCTCATTCCGTGAGAACCGCATTCTGGACATCCGGAAACTTGGCGACGGAACCTACGAACTGATCGCCGCGACATTCAGCAGACTTCCAGGCGATGAATATGTCAATTGGGTTGAGGCGGTCTTCCGTGTCTGTGTCAAGGCCGTGGCATCCGGAGATGGCGGCAGAAACAATCCTTTCAGACTGTGCAACTGGCTTGACGCGGAAATCCCTTCCTTGACGAAGACAAGTTTCAAAGGCATTGAATATTACTGCTTTTCCGGTTGTGAAGTGCCAAAGCGTGCCGCTTCCGAAATGTCCGCCTTTATCCGAACTTTCATCAATGAATATGCTCGCGATTTCTCCGGGCCAATCCGTTATGTGGTGGCTCCGTCTGTCGATCAGTGCGAACGAATGTCCGGCGTTCTGTTCAACGCATATTCAAATCCTTTGATGAGTTCGGCATCCGGAAAAACTTCTGACAGAGTTTTTTATGGCAGAATTTTTGGCTCTGACATCGTATTGTCAAACTATTTCGATGACAAGCACGATGTCGCCCTCCTGCTCATCAAATCCTCTTGGCCGAAAGCCTTGCCGATGATTCAGGAAGGCATCGCCGCATATCACGGCGGGTATATGGACCTCTCTTATTCAGATATTAAAGGTTCACTTCGGCGTTACCTCGCCGGAAAACGGGATCTTGACCTATCCGATGACGACAATTTCTACGATCTGACCATTCCGGTGGCCGGAAAGGATGGCGTGACAGCCGCAGTTGTGCCTCTTGAAGGCCTGATCGGCGCTGCCATTGTCGAATATGCTCTGGCCCAAAGCGGCCACGACAAGGTACGCGGCCTGCTTGAGTGCCGAAGCTACGCCGACATATTCAAAACCCTTGGCATCCCTTCCACCGACATCAATGACTTCATCCGAGGGATATTGTAGGCTCAGTGACCAACAGGCTCGGTGACAATCAGGTAGTTGTCTTCGTTGTAAGGTGTCTCGATCCGCGCACCGAAGATGTGGGCGTCATCGCCGGACTTTACTTTCAGGCGAGCGCGAAGCTCATCGCTTGACATCGGAATGTTCTTCGCCGAGACTTCCGAGTGAGGGTAACGCTTGCCTACTTCTTTCATCGAAGCTTTGTTAAGGGGGAGGATCTCCTTGACGTAATAGACTTTCCCGAAATCCTTGAACTGCTTGATCCTTTCTTCGAGCTCGGTCTCTGACAATGGTTCTCCGATAGTGTACAGATGTGTGAACCTTGCCAGTTTCACGAGCCCGAACCTCTCGCAGATAACGTTGAACACTCCCGCCTTTGCCAGCGATTTTCCCGGCTCGAAGATTATCCTCGCAAATGTTGAGTCCGGGTAGATCGCTTTGGCGTTGGCGATCTCTTTTGGCGTGAATGTCAACGTCTTGCCGTCCTCGCGGCATATCAATGAATATCCTCCTTCGTGCTCCCGGTCCAGCAGAATCAGCAATTCCTTGCACTCCCCACCACTTGCCACAATGTGAACCTCACGCACCCATTGCCCGTTCCATCCATCTCCGGAGGTGCTTTGAAGAAAAGCCTCGTAGGTTCTGTCCAACCTCTCCACCGCCATCGAGATGTCCGCCATAGGTGAGAGCTTGAGGAACACGAACCGGCTGATACCGAACAGTTCCGGCAGCATCTTCAGCACGTCCGGCGAGCAATCCTCCAGAAGAAAAACCTTCTTTCCGGCGGAATCCCTTCTCGCAGGGTCAAGGAATATGACATCAGGTTCAAAGTCTCCGAGAATGTCTTTCAGAGAGTCCGTTGTCGCCTCGCTATTTTTTATGAATATATTCGTGACTCCCAGAGCTTTGAAATTGTGTCTCGCCGCCGCTGCCAGTTCCGGAGCCATTTCGTTGTAAAGCACTTCGCCCGCCACTTCGCTGAACGCCCAAGAGTCCACCCCGAGTCCGCCTGTCAGGTCGGCGATTCTGCCGGTCTTTCTGATTTCGCTGGTCATTTCAATGTTTGGTGAACATTGTCGAACCGCTGGTACATTGCCGCTTTCAGTTCCTATTGTCACTCCGGCAGGCTCAGTGACCATTCCATTCTCAAATGCCGTTCCGTTCCCTTCGGTCGCTGAGCATGCGGTGCACTGAGCTTGTCGAAGTGCCGAAGCGACCGAGCCAACATATTCATTGACAATTCTGCTGACAATCGATGCCTTGTACCGCGCCGTGTCCGAAGAACTGCACTGCTCCGTGCAAAGCGACGAAGGATAGACCAACCCCGTGCAAGCCACCCATTCCGGCAGTTTCTTCCGAAGTTTCCTTCTTCCGTCGATAGTGTTGATAGCTAATGTCTTAGGATTGACTCTCGTTAAATCCGGATCCTCCGGCACCGACCACTCCCTGCGCGACATCACCAGCCGCACCGTGTCCGCCCCCTCGTTATCTATAATGAATCTCTCGAAACTGTCCATAATGATACAAAAATAGACAAATTAAGCCGTTTTTTGAGTAAATTTGTAAATCATATGCACTGTTAGTCACAGCTATGTGATTAAATATGAGAATAAAGTTACATACAACAGAATAAAAACGAGAAATATTATGGCACAGGATTACAACAAGAATGCCAGGAAATGGCTTGAAGGGGATTTTGATCAGGAGACCAAGATGAAGGTGATCGAGTTGAGGAACAATGATCCGGCGGGGTTCGAGGACGCTTTTTACAAGACTTTGGAGTTCGGCACCGGAGGCCTTAGGGGCATTATGGGAGTCGGAACCAACAGGATGAACAAATATACCGTCGGAATGGCTACCCAGGGTCTGGCCAATTATATTCTTAAGAAAGTTTCCGGGGATGACATCCGCGTCTGCATTTCCTACGACAGCCGCAACAACTCCAAACTGTTCGCCAAGATTGCCGCTGACATATTCAGCGCCAATGGATTGCACGTGTTTATATTCGACAATCTGCGTCCTACGCCTGAGCTGAGCTATTCTATCCGCAAGATGGGTGCGGTTGCTGGAGTTATGGTCACAGCCTCGCACAATCCTAAGGAATATAACGGCTACAAGGTCTATTGGTCTGATGGGGCTCAGATCACCGCGCCTGTGGATCAGGAGATCATTGACGAGGTCAACAAGATCACTGATCCTTCTCAGGTTATGTTCGAGAAGAAGGAACATTGCGGCGAGGTCGAACTGATGGGCAAGGAAATGGATGACGCTTACCTTTCTGACATCATTTCGCTTACCTTAAGTCCGGAGGCCCGCGAGAAGCACAAGGACTTGAAGATTGTCTATACTCCTCTTCACGGGGCTGGTGTCCGCATCGTGCCTGAGGCCCTGAAACGCCTTGGTTTCGAGAATATTATCCACGTGCCTGATCAGGATGTGAGTGACGGGAATTTCCCGACAGTGGTTTCTCCGAATCCGGAGGAGCCGGCCGCGATGAAGATGGCTCTTGAGATGGCTGACAAGAAAGGGGCTGACATCGTGATGGCTTCCGACCCGGACGCTGACCGTCTGGGAATTGCGGTTCGTGACAACGAAGGCAATATGGTCCAGCTTAACGGTAACCAGACCGGCTCCATCCTGACATATTACATTCTTACCCGCTGGAAGGAACTTGGCAAGCTGGATCCTACGAAGTACATCGCCAAGACTATTGTGACCACCGAGTTGATTGCGGAGATCGGCCGCAGTTTCGGGGTGAAGTGCTACGACGTGCTGACCGGTTTCAAGTACATCGAGGAGATTGTGCGTGAGAATGAGGGCAAGGGCGAGTTCATCTGCGGCGGCGAGGAGAGCTATGGCTTCAATGTCGGCGAGTTCGTGCGCGACAAGGACGCTCCAGTCGCCTGCATAATGGTTGCCGAGTGCGCCGCCTGGGCCGCCGAGCAGGGACTGACCCTCTACCAACTGCTCCAGAGGATTTATTCTGAATATGGCTACCGCAAGGAGTCGCTTGTCTCTTTGGTGCGCAAGGGTAAGACCGGTGCGGAGGAGATCCAGAAGATTATGGCCGACCTGAGGCAAAACCCTCCGGCAGAGATTGTCGGCTCGAAGGTCGTCAAGGTCATCGACTACAACGAGCCGGAGAAGACCGGACTTCAGAAGTCGAATGTCCTCCAGTTCTTCAACGAGGCCGGCGACATCGTCTCCGTCCGTCCGTCCGGCACCGAGCCTAAGATCAAGTTCTACTTCGGAGCCAAAGGCCCGGACGCCGACGCCAAGCTGAAGGCTCTTGAGGCTCAGTTTATCAGCTAAATCACACTTTTATGGAATTCACCATCCGTGACGCCAAGCCGTCAGACGGCGAGTTCATCGCAAGGAATGTCCTTGCGGCGATGGGATATGAGGTTTTCAATGATGTGGACGCCGACTCCGTGATCGAGTTCGGCTCCACATCCTTGAATATTCAGGATGCCATCAAAGTTTTCGGTGAGGTCTGCGCCAGGCCTGACACATTATATTCATACTCCAGAACAAGGGTCGCCTGTGTGGACGACAAGGCTGTCGGATCGCTGACGGCATATTCAGGAGACGACTACCTGCCGCTTCGTGACTTGACTTGGGGGCTGCTGAACTCTTTTTTCGCTTCAAATTGTGATGGTCCGTCAGACGAGGGGACTGCGAATGATGAAGGAGCGGAATCAGTTATGCCGAGCGCAGAACCGGAGTGCTGCCCCGGAGAGTTCTACCTCGACAGTATGGCCATCCTTCCCGAATATCGTCGCATGACCTTTGAATATGCTGGTTCGACCGACCGCATCGGCCATCTGTTGATGCTTGACGGCATCGAGGAAGGCCGCAGGAAAAGTTTTACCCGCATAAGTCTCATCGTGGACAAGATCAAGCCTCGCCTCAAAACCTACTATTCCGCCCTCGGCTTCCGCCCCGACGGCGAGATCCTCTTCTTCGGTCACCTTTACGACCGGATGATCAAGGATTTGGACTGATCTCTTGTTTTGTACCGGAAAGACTTGTCTGCTGTACCAAATGTCTGTTTGGAGACTATTTGTACACCACAAAGGCTTTTCCTGTACTGATTTTCGACAATCGTTGAACTGTATTCAGCTCAGTGGAAAAATATGTGTTCAGGCGTAATAAGAACAGGAAGCCTCTAACCTGAATTTTGCACGTTACCAAAATTCAGAACAGAGGCTTCCTGTTCTTTGTCAGGGCTGATTATTTTGCTCCTGGGCAAACAAACCAATTTCCAACCGACCCGCTTGTTGGTTTGTTGGTCTAAAACACGAAAAAACGGGAAATCACTCGAAAATTTGAGAAATTCCCCGTTTTTTGTAAGGTTTTTTCGAATCAACTAACTGAAAATCAGTACTTTGATTCTTGGTATTCCAGAGCCACTCATCAGGCTCGAACTGACGACCTGCGCGTTACGAATGCGCTGCTCTACCGACTGAGCTAAAGTGGCTTGCTGCATTTCTCGTGGAAATGGACTGCAAATATAAGCAAAAATTTCTTAACTGGAAAAGTTGATTTCGACTTGTTTGAAGAAAGTTTAAAACTTCACCTGGCGCGAGGGTCTTCTTTCTTGAATATATGGGCTTAGTTGGTTAACTTTGCGGTATGTATTCAGATATTATCATCATTGGAGGCGGGGCGGCAGGACTTATGGCCGCTTATGGTGCCACTAAGGCTCTTCCGCTTGGAAGTTCGGCACGCATCACGGTTCTGGAGAAGATGCCTCGGCCGGGCAGGAAGATCCTGTTTACGGGAAAGGGGCGCTGCAACTTCACGAACCTCAAGGACTGGAACGAGTTCTCGCAACATATCCGCACGAATCCTAATTTTGTGAAGCCGGCGTTCTATAACTTCACACCGGAAAATACCATTGATTTCCTTGAAAGCAACGGTCTTGAGACCGTGGTCGAGAGGGGAGACAGGGCGTTTCCATATTCACACAGAGCCTCGGATGTGCTGGACACTATTGTTGAGGTGGTGCTGCGCCACGGAGTGACACTGCTGACGGATCGTGAGGTGACCGACATACTACCGGGATTCTCGATCAGATGTGCCGATGGTGAGACATTTGAATGTTCGAAACTGATCATCGCTACAGGTGGACTTTCCTATCCGGGAACCGGCTCCACAGGTGATGGATATAAGTGGGCCAAATTCTTCGGTCACAATGTCACGCCTTGTTTTCCATCGTTGACCGCCCTTGTTCCTAAAGGCTACAAAATTATCGATAGGCCGGAGACTGATCTGAAAGGGCATATTCATAGAGAGACTCCGATGACTGGAAGCGGTGAGGCGTTGAAGGGAGCAAAACTTAAGAACGTCAATTTGACCGTTACGTTTGACGGCTCGAAGTCCGAGACAGAGTTCGGAGACGTTGACTTTACTGATGGAGGAATCGAAGGACCAATCGGATTTCAGGTCAGCCGCAAGTGCGTGAAGGCGTTGATGAACGGTGGTAAGGTGGCGTTTTCGCTTGACCTCAAGCCGGGAGTGTCTCTGGAAGAGTTGACTGGACGCATCAAGACCCTTTGGCAAGAGATCAAGAACGATCCCCGCACTCGCCAATGGAAGGACGGACGTGGATTGAACGGCAAAGAGATGTACCGAATCCTGCTTGGCAAGCTGATGCCGTGGGAACTGATTCCGGGATTTCAGGCGTGGAATCCGGACATTTTGAAGATTGACCTTAAGAAGTCTGAATATGCCGACGGACGCTGCGGCGCTTCGACAGGCTCCGCGTCACGTTATGCCAATCTGTCGAATCGTTATGACAGATCTCAGAGTTGGGCGAGGGGAGCCAATCATCGCTTCAGCCGCCAGCCAAGACGTTACTACGACATAGATCTTGACTTATTGGCCAAGACCTTGAAGGACTGGAAGTTCGAGATAATCGGTTTTGTGGGCTACGAGCGTTGTGTCATCACCGCCGGCGGCATCTCGACCGATGAGGTGATGCCGAAGACGATGGAGTCACGCCTAAAACCGGGCCTCTATCTTTGTGGTGAGGTCCTTGATATGGACTGCGATACTGGCGGCTACAACCTCCAGTGCGCTTTCTCCACTGGCTATCTTGCAGGTGAATTCGCGGCAAAATCTCTGAATATTCCAGGACAGTATTAATAGACTCCAGATCCGAGCATCTCGTCTTCGGCGGAGTACCAGGCGGCGAACTGGCCGTCGGAGATGCCGCGCTGAGGGGTATCGAAGAGGATGAATATGCCGGCTGGTCTCTTGATCAGGAACGCATTCTGGAGTGGCTGGCGGTAACGGATGCGTACCCGGTAGCGACGGATCTCGCCCTCTTCCATCGCAAGGTCTGTCCTTATCCAATGAATATCCTGGGGCGCAATCCGGATGCAACTGCGTGAAAGCCCTTTGTGGATGTGTCCCTCGCCGACGTAGATTATGTTGCGGGGAACATCAGTGGCTATCACGAAGAGAGAGTCCTTATGTCCTCCGATGTTGAGGCCCTTTCGCTGGCCGATCGTGTAGAACTGCGCCCCGTCGTGCCGCCCGACAATCTTTCCGAACGGATTCTCCTTGTACCGAGTCTTCTTGATGTGCTTTTTCCCGCTCCTATAGGTCTCAGTCTCGAACTTGATATCATCGTACCTTATAGGCTCAGACAATCTCATAAGATCCTCGTCACTCAATTCCGCGATCTTGTTCACATTGAACTCGTTCCGATGCGATGGCCGTGTGGTTGGAGTGGTAATGGCTCCGAATCCGTGGCCGCCCGTGGCCTCGTGAACGGGTGGCTCGCCGCAGGCGAGACGGGATGGAGCGCGAAGCGCGGAAGGGGCGGAGCCATTATCACTCCAATCGGTCTTCCTTGTGGATTTGGTCACTTCGACAGGCTCAGTGACCGGTGAGGGGTGCTCAGTGACTCGCCTGTTATTGAACGACTTCCCACCGGAATCCTCGGAGGTATATTCAGTGATCATCATCGGCTCGCCGGGAGTCTTGAGGAGTGAGGCGAGAGTGTCGTGGACGAAGCAATACTGCTCATTTTGGGCGTAGTAGGCATCATAAACCTCCACCACATCGCCTTCCACTGGCTTGAGTTTCTGCTGGAGGAATGTAGGAAGGTCCACCTTCCCGACGAAGCATATTCCTTGAGAATCTTTCTTGTCGGCGGACGGGAGGTCCGCCTGATGGGCGATCTCCCTGACCTCGGGTTTTGTGAGGTGCCCTATCGGGAAGAGAGCCTTGTCGAGCTGCTCCTGCGTGAGCTGGCAGAGGAAATAGCTCTGGTCCTTGTTCGGATCCACGCCCTCCAGAATCCTCCACTGTGGCTGTCCGTCAATCATAACCTGCTTCCCGTCGGTGTCCAACAGTGGCTCGCGACGGCAATAGTGCCCTGTCGCGACCATATCTGCCCCCAACTTTTGAGCTGCCTTGAGAAAAGCGTCGAACTTGATCTCACGGTTGCAGAGCACGTCTGGGTTCGGGGTGCGGCCGGCGGAATATTCATTGAACATATAATTCACCACGCGCTGGCGGTATTCTTTGGAAAGGTCCACGAAGTAGAACGGGATGCCGATCTTCCGCGCAACCATCTCCGCCACAAAACGGTCCTCCTCCCATTCGCAGTCGCCGTGCAGCGTCGCGTCCGCGTCGTGCCAGTTCTGCATAAACATTGCGAACACATCGTATCCCTGCCGCTTCAACAGCAGAGCGGCGACACTTGAATCAACTCCTCCTGATAATCCGACGCAGATTTTCATAACTTGCTTTCTCTTTTGCAATCAGGCAGTTGCTTGCTTCAAAT
>CAVBMN010000084.1:0-10382 GCA_963596515.1 bacterium | reverse complement strand
AACCGATCTCCACGAAAGGGTCACGACTGACCGCGGAAATTTCATTGGCAGGACGTAATATTGTACTGATTCCCTTCGCAGAGAAGGTGAGCGTTTCGCAAAAGATCTCTTCCAAGGAAGAGAAAAGAAGGCTTGAGACCCTTGTCAAGAGCATTCTCCCGAAGAACTACGGAGCCATCATCCGCACGGCGGCCGAGGGCAAGAACGCCGCGGTCCTTGTGGCCGAACTTAAGTCACTCATTGAGAAATGGGAGTCTTCGTGGCAGAAAATCGCCAAATCCAAGAGTGTCCAGCTGCTTTTCACAGAGTACAGCAAGACCACCACAATCCTCAGGGATCTCCTGAACGACTCGTTCTCAAACATCTATGTCAACAATGAGAACGTGTTCGAGGAGACAAAGAAGTATATTTCCTTGATCTCTCCCGATCAGGAAAAGATCGTTAAGCTGTACAACGGCAAGGATCCGATCTTCGACCACTTCGAGGTCACAAGACAGATCAAGAGTTCGTTCGGCAAGGTGGTGCCGATGAAGCAGGGGGCCTATCTGGTCATCGAGACGACCGAGGCCCTGAACGTGATCGATGTGAACAGCGGCATCCGCTCCAAGACTGACAATCAAGAGGAGAACACCTTCGAAGTCAACAAGATCGCCGCGGAAGAAATCGCCAGACAGCTCAGACTGAGGGATATGGGAGGAATCGTGATCGTGGATTTCATCGATATGGAATCCGGCGAGCACCGCAACGAGCTTCACAAGTATATGCAGTCGCTTATGGAGAGCGACCGCGCGAAGCACAACGTTCTTCCTCTCACCAAATTCGGCCTGATGCAGATCACCCGGCAAAGAATCCGTCCGGTGACCGAGATCAACACCGCCGAGGTCTGCCCTGTGTGCCACGGCACCGGCAAGATTTCCTCAAGCGCTGTCATCGACGAGCAGATCGAGCGGAACATCGCCTACTGCGTGGAGCACGGCAAGACAGACCTGACACTGAAGGTCAGCCCGATTCTGGGAGCCTATCTGAAACGTGGAACCACAATGCTGTCAGACAAATCCTTCCTCGGGAAATGGAAGAAAAAGTACAAATGCCGGATCAACCTTGTCGAGGTGACCGACTTTACAGTTCTGCAGAATGAACTTTATGATGAGAAAGGGGACAGGCTTTAGTCCCCTTTTTTCTTCTCCGGAGCGCCCAACTCCAACACTATAAATAAAAGCTATGAAGAAAATCAGAGAAATACTCAGGATAGGGCTGCCGATTATGCTCGGACAGGCCTGCGTGATCATCCTGGCATTTGCCGACAACATTATGATCGGATGGCACAGCGTCAACGAACTCGCCGCCTCATCATTCGTGAACAATATTATGAACCTGTTCATCCTGACCGAGTTGGGTTTCGCAGCCGGAATGACACCGATGATCGGGGCGGACAACGGGACCGGGAATGTCAAAGGGATAGGAATAACTGTGAAGAATGGTCTCGTGACCAATGGACTAATCGGCGGAGTCAGCCTCATCCTCCTAACAATCATCTACTTCAACCTCGGCAACTTTGGTCAGGCTCCGGAATTGATGCCTTACATCAAGCCGTATTTTGTCATCGTCGGAATCTCGACCTTGTTCGCCCTCGGATTCAACGTCCTGAAGCAATTCACCGACGGAATATGCAAGCCGATGATCTCGATGACGCTGCTTATGATCGGGAACCTGCTCAACATATTCGGGAACTGGGTGCTGATCTACGGCAAGTTGGGATTCCCTGAGTTAGGGCTCACCGGTGCGGGCATAAGCACACTTGTCTCCAGAGTGCTGATCCTGCTCGTGTTCGTCGTTTACATATTCAAGTCAAAGAAGATGAATGAATATGCCCGCGCAATCAAGGATGCGCTCCTTTCCCAGGACGAGATGAAAGCGGTCTTCAAGATGGGCTACCCTGTCGGCATACAGATGGCGCTGGAATCCTCCACATTCACGTTCGCCGCAGTGATGGCCGGATGGTTGGGAGTCATCCAACTGGCCGCGCACCAAGTGGTCATCACCATCTCGCAGCTCTTCTTCCTGATGATGCAGGGCCTTTCGTTCGCGGTCTCGATCCTTGTCAGCAACTCCTTTGGAAGAAAGGATTTCAAGTCTGTCCGTGAATATGCCCGCAAAGGATACTTTATGATCCTCGGCATCTCCGCCACACTGTCGATCCTGCTGTACTGCTTCCGCTATCAGGCGGCCGGGACATTCACAGACTCACCCGAGGTCTCCGCTATGGCCGTATCGCTGTTCTTCATACTTTTCGCCTACCAGTTCGGGGACGGGCTCCAGATTTGCTTCGCCAATGTACTCCGAGGCATCCAGGATGTGAGGCCGATTATGTACGCCGCGTTCGTAAGCTACTATCTCATAGCGATTCCGTCAGCATACATCCTCGGATTCAAGGCCGGTCTCGGCATCCACGGAATATGGTTGGGATTCCCTATCGGACTCACCCTCGCCGGAATATTCTTCTACTCCCGTTACCGCCGGGATCTGCGGCGGTTCGGCGAAAACCAAGCATAGCGAATTCCGAACTCCAAAGGAATACAGATCAAAGATTTACAAGTCCAGAACAAGAGTATGATATCCCGGTGAATATGAGATGAAACGTGACTTTCCGGAGCCTGTGTTGCGGATTGTAATGTCATAAGTCGCCTCACGGAAAACTCTGTGGATCTTGTATTCTGGCACAGAGACAGGCAGACACGGCTCGATCAGAAGGCCGTCATACTGAGGCTTCACCCCGAGAAGATATTCAGAGACAGCACTCCAGTTCCAGGCGGCGGTTCCGGTCAGCCAACTGTTCTTGCCTTCACCGGGACGGGCCGCATCCTTGCCAGCGACCATCTGGCAATAGACGTAAGGTTCCACCTTGTGAAGAGCCTGATCCTTGATGAACGCCGGGGCTATCTGACAGTAGTGCCTCCAGGCATCATCGGAACGACCGGCCATAGCCTCGCCGATGATCACCCAAGCGTTGTTGTGGCAGAACACACCGGCGTTTTCCTTATAACCTTCAGGATATGAAGAGATTTCGCCATATTCAAGATAGTATCTGCTGAACGCAGGGTTGTTGAGCACAATGCCGTGCGGACATTCCAGACGCTCTTTCACGGAATCCAGAGCCTTGTCGCAAAGGCCTTCCTCCGCACCGACACGAGCCATTGCGCACCACCCCTGGCTTTCTATGAATATCTTGCCTTCCTCGCAGTCCTTCGATCCGATCTTTCTGCCGAAAAAATCATAGGCACGAAGGAACCAGTTTCCGTCCCAGCCATATTTCTTGATGGCCTCTGACATATTCCCGACCGCATTCCGTACAGATGAGGAGTCCTTTCCGATACGGTCAAGAAGGTCGGCATACCGGTTTCCGGCAAAGACAAACAGACCAGCTATCATCACGGACTCGGCCTTGCTGCCCTCTGTCTTGTTCTCCGTGGTCTGGAAAGACTCGTCCGGATCAGTGGAGAAACAGTTCAGGTTCAGGCAGTCATTCCAGTCCGCCCGGCCGATAAGAGGCAAGCCGTGTGGGCCGAGATGCCCGTGGACATATTCAAAACTTACCGCAAGATGCTCAAGGAGAGTTTTTTCGCTGCCTGGGACGTTGTTGAATTGGACATATTCATCCAAAATCGTGAAGTCACCGGTCTCACGAAGGTAGGCGTCCACGCCCAGAAGCAGCCAAAGCGGATCATCGTTGAACCCGCCACCAATGCCGTCGTTGCCCCGTTTGGTAAGTGGTTGGTACTGGTGGTAACAACTGCCGTCCGAAAACTGGGTCGCAGCGATGTCGAGGATTCTCTGACGGGCCCGCTCCGGAATCTGATGCACGATTCCGAGAAGATCCTGATTGGAATCCCGGAATCCCATTCCGCGCCCGATGCCGCTCTCGAAGAAGCTGGCGCTGCGGCTCATCAGGAATGTGACCATACACTGGTACTGGTTCCAGATGTTGACCATCCTGTCAAGTTCCGGCACACTGGAGACAAGAGAGAACTTGCCAAGAAGTCCCTCCCAGTAGTGTCTCAACGCCACGAAAGCCGCATCCACATTCTCAGAGGTGTCGAAAGCCGCCATCATCTTTCTGGCGACTTCCTTGTTGATAACCCCGGAGCCGGAGTTCAACTCGTAGCCGGTAGGTTTCACGAATTTCGAACCGGACGGATTCTCCGCATAGCCAAGCACAAAGACAAGATCCCGTGACTCGCCCGGTTTAAGCGTCAGTTCAAGATAGTGTGAGGCCACCGGACTCCATCCGTGTGCCACAGACTGCGATGACTTTCCAGACATTACGTTTTGGGGGCTGTCGAAACCGTTGTACATTCCGATGAACACATCCCTGTCCGTGTCAAAGCCGTCGATGTGGGCATTTACGCCATAGAAGGCATAGTGGTTTCTACGCTCACGATACTCCGTCTTGTGATAGATCACACTGCCTTCGACCTCAACCTCTCCGGTGGAAAGATTCCGCTGGAAATTCTCCATATCCGTCTCAGCGTTCCAAAGGCACCATTCCGCGAACGACCAGAACTTGAATATCTTCGTGGATTCGCCGCGATTCTCCAGCGTGACTTTCTGTATCTCACAATCGTAGCCAAGGGGCACAAAGAACAACTCGCTCACTCTGAGGCCATTCTTCTCTCCTGTGATGCGTGTATAGCCCATCCCGTGACGACACTCGTAGAAATCCAGCGGCGTTCTGCACGGCTTCCAGCCAGGACTCCAGACGCAGCCGTTGTCGTTGATGTAGAAATATCTTCCCCCCGCGTCCATCGGCACTCCGTTGTAGCGGTAGCGCGTCAGACGGCGGAACTTGGCGTCGCGGTAGAATGAATATCCTCCCGCAGTCCCCGAAATCAACGAAAAGAAATTCTCGGTTCCAAGATAGTTTATCCAAGGCCACGGAGTCTCGGGATCAGTGATCACAAACTCTCTGGCTGCATCGTCAAAATGACCGTATTCCATCATTTAAGAATAATGAATATTAACTCAAGCGCGAGGATGACGGCAAGAACGGCCATCACCCAACGCATCACCTTAGGAAGTCCCTTTCTGGTTTTGGAAGAGGTCTCCATCTCCTCCGAAGTCTCGGTCTTGTCGTCCTGTTCCCTGGCTCTCTTGACTGCCAGTTCGTCCTAAATCGCTATCATCCGGCTCCTTGTCAAAGGATAGAAGAAGATCACGACGACCGCAATCCCGGCTACCGCGGCCGGAATCCAGCTCATCAGCAGCCACAGACCGTTGATGGCCTCTGGGGTCTGAACGGCTCCGGGAGTGGTGTTGTAGCCGAATGCCTTGAGAAGCCACATAACCGCGAAACCTCCGAAAGCGCCACCGAATTTCTGGGCCATTGAAGCTGATGAGAAGATCAGACCGGTCGAAGCGGTTCCGTCACGGTTCTCGGCAAAGTCGCTGACATCGGCGTACATACTCCAGACCAAAGGCGAGATCACACCCGTAAGCACACTTATCACAATCTGAAGGATCAGCATCCAATAGTAGCCGCCCTGACTGATAGGAATATAGAAGAACAAGGCACTGAACAGGATCAAGGTCGCGAAAGAGAGCATATACGTGCTTTTCTTGCCGAGTTTTTCAGAGAGAGGGACTGCCAGCGCCACTCCCACCATATTGCAGACCTCACCTATCGACAGGAACAGGCCGGCATAGAACAGAAAACTCCACGATCCGAGATTCAGGCACACGTCCTGTCCGATAACATCGTTGAAGAAGTACGCCACCGTGCTTCCACGGACTGTATTAAAGAGGTTAGAACAGAGCGCCGCCCCGATGAGTATCCACCACGGAGCGTTGCGCAAAAGTGATTTCAGATCGCTGCCCACAGACACCTTGCTGACGGTGCGCAGTTTTTCTTTCGTCATCCTGAAGCAAAGTAGGAACAGGATGAGACAGAAAGTGGCGATGACGATCATAGCGTTCCTCCAACCAGACGGAGCGTCGTAGCCACCGAGAAGCCGGCACAGAGGTTCCCAACAGAACAAGGCCAGGAAACTGCCTCCGTAAGCAAAGAACATCCTGTACGAACTCAGCACGGTCTTGGTGTCGGAATTGTCAGTCATAACTCCAAGCATAGCTCCGTAAGGCACGTTGATGCCGGTATAGACGGTCATCATCATAATGTAGGTAACGTACGCCCAGACAAGTTTGACGGTCGGGGACGCGGCAGGAGTGGAGAACAGGAATATTCCGCTCAGGGCGAACGGAACAGCCATCAGGAGAAGATAAGGACGGTATTTTCCCCACTTTGTAGAGGTTCTGTCGGCCAGCACTCCCATCATCGGGTCGCTCACGGCGTCCCAGATTCTGGTCACGACCAAAAGCAAGGCCACCTGATCCAGAGTGAGTCCGAATATGTTGCTGTAGAAGAACGGGAGATAGTAGGAGAATATCTTCCAGAACATCGAGGAGGACATGTCTCCGAAGCCGTAGCCGACCTTCTCTCCAAAACTGGTCCTTATCTTTTCCATTTATTATTATGCTTTGAGATTCTTGTCAATCAACCTGTTGAGAGTGCGCACAGACTCGCCGGTGGAGAGACCGTCCGGCTCGGTGCCGAAGCAGTAGTCCACAAGCCTGTCAACCGTGGAGGTCGCCACGTGCATCCTCGTGTCGCAGGAAGCGTAGTAGATGAAGACCTTACCGTCCTCGTCAGCGATCCAGCCATTCGCAAACAAGACGTTCATCACATCTCCGACATATTCATCACCCTCCGGAGCCATAAAGAATCCGGCAGGCTCCGCAATCACCTTTGAAGGATCCTCAAGGGATGTCATATAGAGATAGAGCACGTAGCGAAGTCCTGAAGCACAACCTCTCACACCGTGCGCCAGATGCAGCCAACCTTTTGAAGTCTTAATAGGGGCAGGACCCTCACCGTTCTTGAGTTCCTTGATCGTGTGGTAATGACGCAGGTTGATGATCTTCTCATCCTTGACCTCGGCGTTCGTGATGTCATCCACAAGAGCCCAGCCGATGCCTCCACCATTGCCGGCATCGATGAAACCGTCCTGCGGCCTTGTGTAAAGGGCATATTTTCCGTCCACGAACTCCGGATGAAGCACGACATTCCTCTGCTGGGAGCCGGACTTGAGGTCAGGAAGCCTGTCCCAATGGATCAGATCCTTTGTCCTGGCGATGCCGGCGCAGGCCACAGCCGAGGACAAGTCCCCCGCCGGTGCGGATGGATCTTTGCGCTCCACGCAGAACAGCCCGTAGATCCATCCGTCCTCGTGGGCCGTGAGCCTCATATCATAAACATTGGTGGCAGGCTCGCCATATTCAGGCATCGTGATAGGTCTGTCCCAGAAACGGAAGTTGTCAACCCCGTTCGGACTCTCGGCAATCGCGAAAAAGGATTTCCGGTCAGCACCCTCGACACGGACGGCAAGGACGTATTTCCCGTTCCATTTGATGGCTCCGGAATTGAACGCCGCATGGATTCCGAACCTTTCCTCAAGATAAGGATTCGTCACAGGATCAAGGTCATACCTCCAAAACAGCGGGGCGTGAGCGCCGGTAAGCACCGGATTCTTGTACCTTTCATAAACACCGTTGACATAGACCGGCTCGTTCTTCAATGAGATCAACTTCTCATGCTCGGCCTCCAGCCACTTCAATCTTTCTTCAAAATCCATCTCTTAATATTTTCTTGAAACTTCAAACTAAAAATATTTGGAAAACTTCACTCAAACGCCCACTATTTCAGGAATATGGTCCTGTCGCTTCCGCAGAACTCCTTGAAATTCTCCGCGTCGGCAGAGCCTTCGAAAGGAGCGAAATAGTGCATCGGCTTGTCCCAGGCGTTTCTCCAAGTCAAGACATAGCAGATCGGAGCATCCTTGAGATTCTCCAGAAGGACATCCGTCCACCAACGAGGATCAGGCGTGGACTCAAAGCCGGTCTCACAGAACGCAAGCAGCTTCCCGTGAGCGTCAGCCACACCGGACAGAAGCTTCATGTCCGAGCGCAGAACCTTGCCGAAGAAAGCGTTGGCCTCATCAATCCTTTCAGAATCGGTCTTCATGGAATCAGCGGCGGCGTAATCATAGTGATCCACCCCGATGATGTCCACGTTCCCGTCCCCCGGATAACGGCTGTAGAAACTCTCCTCCGTGAGGTTTGAGTTCGGGGAATATGTCCACACAAGATTCTTCAGGCCACGGGTCACGGCAAGATATTCATGAGTCATTGAATATAGTTCCTTGTACTGCTCATCCGTGCAACAGGAGGAACCCCACCAGAACCAGTTGCCAAGATTCTCATGCCAAGGACGGAATATCACAGGAATATTCCCGCCCTTTGAGTCCTTCAGCGAGCCAAGGAAATCAGCGGCCTTGGAAAGCCATTCCATGAATAGTTCATGATTCGCGCCCCCTTCCAGAATTCCGGCCACAGCCTTGTCCGAGCTGACATCCCATGCGTCACCTCCGGTCTGCGGATTGCGCGGATGCCAGGAGAATGTCACAACTCCTCCTCTCTCGTACTGGGTCACCGCCGCCCTTCGCATAAGACTGAACGGAACGTTGTCCAGATTCACCTCGGCACCGAGCTCAATTCCGCCAAGGTCAAAGCCGATTCCTGCCGGGAACTGTCCGCAGACGGACTTGACATCCGAACGGTCCAGAGGATCGTTCTGCACGTCCTCAACCTTCCAGGCATGACCATAGACAAGGTCATCCTGATGGAAATACATGAACCTGCCCTCGGACGAAGCCGTCTTCAATGTCGTCATCAATTCATTCGCGCCCTTGTCCAGATGAGGCCATTCGGCCTTGGAGGCGCAACCGGCGGCGAGAACCGCCACGGAAATCATTGTGAGTATCCCTTTCATGATCAATATTTCGGTGCCTTGTTATAGACTGACTCAAGAGTGTAGCTGTTGCCTTCCTTGTAGAAGCCATTCGAGCAGGCTTCCACAATCTGCTTGCTGTAGGCAGCGTCAAGATATTCACCGGTCTCGTGGTTGATGATTCCGTAGGTCTCGCCGTTGGAGCCCACAGCCCCGTTCTCCCAGATGAAACCGCTCATTCCGTAGGTCTTGGCGCATTTGCTGACATATTCAAGCCAATAGAGCTGGAACTTGCGCGCGGTGGCGTCCGTCCTGTTCGTGCAGCCATATTCACCCATATAGACAGGAATACCTTTCTCAACATAGGTCTTGTAGAACTTGTAGCATATCTCTTTATGAAAATCTTCAGAGTAATACGGATCGGAAAGGTTGGAGCGTCTTGTGTGTCCCCAATCAGCAGTCTTTCCCGTCTGACAGAAATCGGATGGGGTGTAGTTGTGGAAGCTGACCATTATCTTTTTCGCCGGGTCATCAGGAATCTTGAAGCCATCATTGAGCGTTGCCGACGGGTCGGCGGCATAGCCCGGCACGCCCAACCATCTTGTAGCATTGTTGCCTCCGGTAGCCCTCACGGCATCGACAAAGACCTGGTTCCATTCGTTGAGAATGTCATTCTGCTTCTTCTTTCCGGCAGCGCTCTTATAGTCCTCGCTCCAGCCCCAATGGCCGTCCTGAATCTCATTGAAAGACTCGAAGATCAGGAAATCGTCCTTGTCCTTGAACCTCTCCGCGATCTGTGCCCAGACAGCCTTGATCTCAGCCTTGATCTGTGTGTTGACGGCATCACTGGCCTCAGCCCCACGGATGTTGAGCCAATGCGTAGTGTAGGAAGTGCCGCCATTGTAGTCCAGCGAGCCATCGTGGTGGATGTTGATGATCGTGTTGAGACCGGCCTTCTCAGCCCAGTCCACGAGTTCGGCCACTCTGTCAAGGCGGTCATCAATCTTGTAATCCGGAGCCGCCCCGATGTGGCCAAGCCACGTAATCGGAATCCTCACTGACTTGAAGCCCTTGGATTTCAGACTTGTGAACACGGCCTGGGACAATTTCTGGCCGTTTGTCCAATAGCCCTCGATGGCATTCTCTGAATTCCCGTCAAACGCGTCCATCTGGTTGCCGATGTTCAGTCCAAGACCAAGTGTCTTGGCCATTTTCCAAGCGTCATTATCACCCTCTGTCGGATCAACAGGAGTCTCCGGTTCCTCAGGCTTCTCCCTGGCTGGCTGCGAGATCGCCACCTCCTGCGAAAATGAGCCGCTCTTGATAGTAACCACGGCGGTACGTGCCTCGTAAGTCTCGTTGGCGGCCACCTTGACAGGATAATCAATCTTGTACTTTGAATATGTCCCGTCCGTCACCGTGACCCATTTCTGATTAGCCACGGCAGTAGGTCTTGCCGGAGCCGTGACACTTACCGTGAACTCACCACCCTCGACAGGTGCCTCATAACTTGTTGGAGTCACAGTCATCGTTGTCGGGGCCT
>CAVBMN010000083.1:0-10595 GCA_963596515.1 bacterium | reverse complement strand
GGGAATATAACGGGCGTTGGTACAATGATGTGCGCGTCTGGAGAATCACTCCGGCAGGACAGTCGGCTCCGTCACAGCAACCAACCTATCAGGCTACGCAGAATTACTCTACGGCACCTCAGCCGAATTACGGTGCACAGCCTCAGCAGGCTCCTGCCCCGACCATTGACGACCTTCCGGCGGACGATCCTAGCAACGATCTTCCGTTCTAGGTTGATTCGATGCTTCGACAAGCTCAGCAACCGATTCGACAAGCTCAGCAACCGAATCAACAAGCTCAGCAACCGGACCGACTTGGTCGCTGAGCCCGTCGAAGCGCCGATGCAGCCTTTGAACATATAGGTCACTTCGACAAGCTCAGTGACCGGTGGTTTAGCGACCAGAAATGTCAACCCAACGGATGTCGGGGTCGCGGCGCCACCAAGTGAGCTGCTTCTTGGCGTAATGACGAGTATTCCTCTGGACGAGACGCACAGCCTCCTCCAGAGGAATCTTATTATCAAGATATTCAAAGAGTTCCTTGTAGCCGACGGTTTGCAGCGCCTGACGATCCCGGTACGGCAGCAAAGAGCGGACCTCCTCAACAAGACCCTCGTCAATCATATTCAGAACCCTTTGATTGATCCGTGAATATAGTTCCTCGCGCGGCCGTGCAAGTCCAATCTTTTCTATCTCAAAGGAACGCTTACGCCTCTCCCCAGTCTTGAAAGAAGAGAGCGGCCGCCCCGACACCAGACACACCTCCAGCGCCCTGATAACCCTCTGGCTGTTGCGGGTGTCAATCTGTGAATATGTCAGCGGATCCTTCAGTCTTAGTTCCTCGGCAAGAGTCTCAACGCCCTCTTTACCAAGTCTTTCCCACAGCTCGGAGCGAAGAGCCGGATCCCCGTCCGGAAGATTGTCCAAACCGTTGCACACTGCGTCTATGTAGAACATCGACCCTCCCGTCATCACAAGAGTCTCGTGCCCTTCCTCAAACAGTTTTTCGATCAAGGTAATTGCCTCCAACTCGTAATCCCCCGCCGTGTACGCCTGCGTGACCGGAACGGACTGAATGAAATAATGCTTCACAGCGGCAAGCTGCGAAGCACTAGGGACAGCGGTCCCGATCGACATATTCTTAAAAATCTGGCGGGAGTCGCAGGAAATCACCGGCGAGCCATATTCCAAAGCCTTCGAGACGCTAAAATCAGTCTTGCCGACAGCGGTGGGTCCAAGGATTATGAGAAGCCGCCGGGACATATTCAGAGCTAAGAAACCGATTCTTTTATTAGCCTAAAGCCGCCTATCTATTTAGATGTCCAGATCCTCGGTGCCGTCGAAGACGATCTTTCCATCCTCGTCGTCATCGTCCTCCTCATCGTCGTCATCGCCCGTGTCGTCATCAAGAGAGAGGGACGCGCCTCCTTCGTCGTCATCGTCATCTGAGCCCCAATCCGGCTTCTGGCCAGGCAGATGCCTCTGTGAGTCAGGAAGATCCTCGAAGGCCACATAGCCGTTCTCAAACTCAATAGGATTCGGACCCTTCACCTCTACGATTGTCGGGGAGCCTCCCGCCTTCTCTTCCGTGCCCTCGAACGTGACAATCACGCTCTTGCGGTTAGGAACGTCGTAGAAGTACAGGAACGAGGCCACACCATTCTTGACAGTCTGCGCCACCGTGATGTTGTCCACAGTGCCACTGCCAAGGTCAAACAGTCCATAACGGGCGAGGACACCGCCGCCGGCATCCATAGCCTTGAACATAATCAACTGATCCTGCGGAAATTCCATGTCCGCACGCATCTGTTTGTGAAATTCGTAAAGGGTCGTTTCGCCCCTCATCTCATAAACCCGGTAGAATCCTTTGATCCCGGCAAGAGTAACCCTGAATTTATAAACCATAAATATTTTTGATTCAAAACCATTTCAAAATTACAAAATTTCCCGTTCCGTTGCAAAATTATGTGAAAAACGCTAATTTCGTACTCTTGACTTGTCGCTTCGATGGTTGGTGAGCTTCGTCGAACCACAAGCTCAGCGACCGGTTGGTGAGCCTGTCGAACCACGGTTGGTGAGCCTGTGGTCCCTGAGCTCGCCGAAGGGCCGGGCCACGGTTGGTGAGCTTGCCGAACCACAGCGACCATTTTGGGATATGGAGACACCAGAAAACATCATCCGAGACTCCTACAAGAGCATTCCCGGACCGGCTGAAGGGCTGTTCAAAGACAACGGCAGCCGCTTCATCTCATTCGCTTTTCCCATCGAGACAGAAGAAGAGGTCAAGAGCATTGTCGGAGACTTGAAAAAGAAGTACCACGATGCCCGTCATCATTGTTATGCCTACCGCCTCGGCTATCTCGGGGACAAGTTCAGGGCCAACGATGACGGAGAGCCTTCATCCTCGGCAGGCAGACCGATTCTCGGCCAGATCGACTCCAGAGGCCTGAGCGATGTGCTCGTGGTGGTCGTGCGCTATTTCGGTGGGATCAAACTCGGGATCCCGGGATTGATCCGGGCCTACAAGACATCCACAGCAGAAGCCCTCGACAAAGCCGGCAGCGTTGAGAAAATCGCCGGAAAATGGTTCAACATCCGTTTCGGTTACGAAGCGATGAACAGCGTGATGAAAATCCTCAAAGATATGGAACTCAAGCAGAAAGGGCAGGATTTCGGAGCGGACTGCACGCTACAGACGTGGGTGCGGCTCTCCGCCGAGGATGATTTCAGAACCAGATTCGATAAAGTTGACAACTGCGAGATAAACGAACTTTAAATCATAAATGTTATGCCTAAAAGTCTAATTTCAATCCAGGATTTCACCAAGGACGAAGTCCTTCACATCCTTGAGGTCGCCAAGGAGTTCGAGGCGAACAGAGAGCAGAACTTCCTTGCCGGCAAGGTGGTGGCCTGCCTGTTCTTCGAGCCGTCCACCAGAACAAGGCTCTCCTTCGAGGCGGCTGTCAACAGGTTGGGAGCCAGAGTTATCGGCTTCCCAGACAACCGCAACACCAGCCAGACCAAGGGAGAGACCCTGGAGGACACCATAAAGATCGTGTCCAACTATGTGGATATGATTGTGATGAGACATCCTCAGGCCGGGGCGGCTGACATCGCGGCATCTGTGGCCTCGGTGCCGGTCATCAACGCCGGCGACGGAGCGAACCAGCACCCGACGCAGACCCTGCTCGACCTCTACGCTATCCAGAAGACCCAAGGCAAACTTGATGGACTGACAGTGAATATGGTCGGAGACCTCAAGTACGGCCGCGCCGTGCACTCGCTCGTAGAGGCTCTGCGCTGGTTCGCCCCACATTTCATATTCACATCCCCGGAAGAATTGAATATGCCGAAGAAATATCTCGAACTGCTTGACCGCGAAGGTGTTGATTACAAACAGACCGGCAGGATAGAGGATGGCCTCAACGTCTGCGACATCCTTTATATGACCAGAGTCCAGCAGGAAAGGTTCCCTGATATGGATGAATATAATAAGGTAAAGGATGTTTACAGGCTCACGGCCTCGATGCTCGGCTCGGTCAAGCCGAATATGAAGATAATGCACCCGCTGCCAAGGGTCAACGAGATCTCCACAGACATCGACGACACTCCTTACGCATACTACTTCCAGGAAGCCGGCGGCGGAATGTACGTCAGAATGGCGATCATCTCGTACCTCCTCGGCTATAGGTAAGAAGCTGTTTTGATTTGTTTGTTTGAAGATTTGAGAGTGAAAAACTTCAGGTTCGACCGCTTCTTCCAAGGAAGATAGTGGTGCTATCTGACTGAAGAAGCGGGAAGAAGATGAAGATTTTTCGCCTCAAAGAACATTTCAAACAAATCAAAACAGCTTCTAAGTAAACGGCAAAAAATAAGTATGCCGCATACTAAATTATAATTTTGCGGTAAATGTTGGGCAAATCCTTTTAATTGCCTATATTTACCGCAAAATCAGTTTTGATTTTATAGGCACAAAGAATATGTCGGTGAAAATTTGAGAATCTTTATCGGATATTCCTTATGGTTATTTTGAAACGCATATATTAATAATACTTTGAACTATAATAGAAATGAAGAAAGTACACGTTTTCAACGCCGGCCCTTGCCTGCTTCCGCAGGTGGCCATCGACAACGCCATTGAGGCCCTCAAGGATTTCAAAGGCACTGGTGTCTCTGTTCTCAGCATCTCCCACCGCACGAAGGAGTGGGACGCTACAATGGACGAGTGCCGCGCGCTCTGGAGAGAGCTTCTGAATATTCCTGACACTCACGAGGTTGTATTCCTCGGCGGTGGTGCGTCTTTGCAGTTCCTCTATGTGGCGATGAACTATCTTGAGAAGAAGGCCGCCTATCTTGAGACAGGTGTGTGGGCGAAGAAAGCCCTCAAGGAGGCAAAGGGAATCGGTGAGGCGTACGCTCTCGCAAGCTCCGCCGACAAGAACTACTCCTATATTCCTAAAGGATACGAGATTCCTACGGACATCGACTACTTCCACATCACCACAAACAACACCATCTACGGTACCGAGATCAAGGAAGACATCGACTGCCCTGTTCCGCTCATCGCCGATATGTCGTCCGACATTATGAGCCGTCCGGTGGACGTGAGCAAGTACGATCTCATCTACGGTGGCGCGCAGAAGAATGTCGGCCCAGCCGGTGTGATCTTCGCCATTATCAGGAAGGACTCCCTCGGAAGGGTCTCAAGGTATCTTCCTGCTATGCTTGATTACCGCAACCACATCGAAAAGCTGTCTATGTACAACACTCCTCCTGTGTTCTCGATCTTTATGATGAACGAGACGTTGAAGTGGCTCAAGAGCATCGGTGGTATTCCGGCAATCCAGAAGATCAACCAGCAAAAGGCTGACCTGCTATATTCAGAGATCGACCGCAACCCTCTGTTCGTCGGCACCGCCGCGAAGGAGGACCGCTCGCTGATGAACGTCTGCTTCGTGATGGCTCCGGGCTACGAGGCTCTTCAGGATGAGTTCCTTGCGTTCGCCAAGGAGCGCGGAATGATCGGCATCAAGGGTCACCGCTCCGTCGGAGGCTTCAGGGCTTCCCTCTACAACGCCTGCACGGTCGAGGATGTTCAGGCTCTCGTTGACTGCATGAAGGAATTCGAGGAACTTAAGAAATAATTGGCTATGAAGATATTAGTCGCAACACAGAAGCCTTTCTCTGCGGCGGCTGTCGCCGGGATTAAGGAAATCGTCACTGGAGCCGGACACGAGTTCGCCGCTCTTGAGAAATACGCCGACGCTTCTGAGCTCATCGCCGCTGTCGCTGACGTGGACGCTCTCATCATCCGTTCAGACAAAGTCACAGCTGAGGTGCTTGACGCGGCGAAGAATCTGAAGATCGTTGTCCGCGCCGGAGCCGGCTACGACAACGTGGACCTGGCCGCCGCCACAGCGCACAACGTGGTTGTGATGAACACTCCGGGGCAGAACTCCAACGCTGTAGCTGAACTCGCCATCGCGATGATGATCTATATGTGCCGCAATCAGTTCACCCCTGCCACGGGATCTGAGATCCAGGGCAAGAAGGTCGGCATACAGGCCTTCGGCAATGTGGGCCGTCTGGTCGGGAAGAAGGCCGAGGCTCTGGGAATGAGCGTTATGGCCATCGATCCGTTCATTCCCGCGGAGAAGATCCGCGAGGCCGGTGCGGAACCTGCTGATTCGCTTGAGCATATGTATGCGGAATGCGACTTCATCTCCGTGCATATTCCTGCAACTCCTCAGACCATCGGTTCGATCGGCTACGACCTGATCACCAAGATGCCTAAGGGAGCCTGCCTGGTGAACACCGCCCGCAAGGAGGTCATCGACGAGGCCGGACTGGAGAAAGCCCTTGAGGAAAGAACCGACCTGAAGTATGTCACCGATGTGGCTCCGGACAACTATGCGGCGCTGAAAGAGAAGTTCGGCGTGCGCATATTCGCAACCCCTAAGAAGATGGGTGCCCAGACAGCCGAGGCCAACATGAACGCCGGCCTTGCCGCCGCACGCCAGATCGTGGACTTCTTCGCCACCGGCAACACCCGCTTCCAGGTCAACAAGTAATTTTATGAATATTCCGACGGCACCCCTGCCTTTCGCACCGGTGCCGCCTTTTTCAAAGCCATTATACGCTGCCTGAAGGTGAGCCGTCAAGGCACGTGGGCATATTCATTCAACATTTTTTCAAAGAATATTATGGTAAGAGTAAAACCGTTCGCGGCGATCAGGCCGCCGAAAGATATTGTGACAGAGGTGGCCGCACCACCATATGATGTGCTTAACTCCGAAGAGGCCAAGGAGATGGCCGGAGAGAAGTCCCTCCTCCACATCACCAAGCCGGAGATCGACTTCAATCCGATTCTTGAGGATCACGACCAGAAAGTCTATGACGAGGCTGTGATGAACTTCAAGGAGTGGCAGAAGAATGGCTGGCTCAAGCGCGACCCTAAGGAGTGCTACTACGTCTATGCCCAGACGATGGAGGGCAGGACGCAGTACGGACTCGTTCTCTGCGCCCACACGGATGACTACGCTTCAGGAAAGATCAAGAAGCACGAGCTCACCCGCAAGGACAAGGAGGACGACAGAATGGTTCACGTGCGCATCCAGAACGCCAACATCGAGCCTGTGTTCTTCGCCTACAAGGACAATCACATCCTGAACGAGATCGTCGCCCAGACCGTCAAGAAGACTCCGGAGTACGATTTCATCGACGAGAACAAGTTCGGTCACAAGTTCTGGGTTATCGATGACGACAAGACCATCGACCAGATCACAAGACTGTTCAACAATGACGTGGACGCTTTCTATGTAGCTGACGGCCATCACCGTACAGCGGCTGCGGCCCGTGTCGGAGCCGAGAAAAGGGCACAGAATCCGAACCACACCGGCGACGAGGAGTACAACTTCTTTATGGCCGTATGCTTCCCGGAGAGCCAGCTCAAGATCCTGGACTACAACCGTGTCGTGAAGGATCTCAACGGCCTTTCCAAGGAGCAGTTCATCGCCGCTCTTGAGGAGAACTTCACAGTCCGCGAGATGGGCGGGGGGATCTACACCCCTGACCATCTGCACAACTTCTCGATGTACCTGGATGGCAAGTGGTACTCTCTGGAGGCTCTTCCAGGCAGGTACGATGACAAGGATCCGATCGGGGTTCTGGATGTCACGATACTCTCGAATCTTGTACTTGACAAAGTGCTCGGGATCAAGGATCTGCGCACGGACAAGAGAATCGATTTCGTGGGTGGCATCAGAGGTCTCGGCGAGCTCAAGCGCAGGGTTGACAGCGGTGAGATGAAGGTAGCCTTCGCCCTCTACCCTGTCTCGATGCAGCAGCTCATCGACATCGCCGACACCGGTAACATAATGCCACCGAAGACCACGTGGTTCGAGCCGAAACTTCGTTCCGGTCTCGCCATCCACACCCTCGACTAGAAGCATCAACGACCTTCATTACCAGCAGTCACTGCATCTCCGGTCACTGAGCCTGTCGAAGTGACCGCTATAGGAGGTTAAAGATGTGATTCACAATCGGCCTCTAAAGCCAAACGGCAAGAAGTATGTCTCGGCTCGTATGAGGGTCAACTAATTATGAATAGTAAAACTATGCGTTATCCTTCCGCCTTAATCGGCGGAAAGATAATCGTTTACAGAAGTTATTCGGCAAACGGGTCAAGAATTGAGGTCGGTGTGAGGGCATAGCCGTCAGAGGTGAAAGCACCCATATTGTATGCTCCCCAGTTACGATCTGGTTTTTCGTAGATGGAAGGTCTCCATTTACCGTCAACCTGTGGCTCCCAGTAGAAAACACCAGCACAGACGGACATCGACTTCACAGAGTTCATAAATTCGGTCATACACTGGGTTGAGGCGGCGAGGTCCTCGGCAGTGTCCTTCACGCCAATTTCGCAGACCATCACCTTGCAGCCATACTTGGCGGCCAACGACTTAATATTCAGAATGGCGGCGGAATTCATCGCCTTCCAGGTCATTTGGGAGTTGGTCATCGGGTAGTGCGAAAGGCCGATCATATCGAACTTGCCACCATTAGCCTTGAGTTTGTCAAAGAACCAAGTGTTGTCCAGATAAGCGTTGTCAATGTGGACAATCACCTGAGCGTTAGGGAATATGGCCTTGACGGCATCGTAACCGGCGTTGGTAAGCGTGGCATAGTTCTTCCATCCGCCAGCGATCTCTCCTTTGTCATTGTAAAGCCGACCGGTTTCCCAAAGCATTCCTGGACGGGTCTCGTTGCCGACCTGTACCCATAGAGGAGTCACCCCGGCGGATTTCAGTACGGAGAGAACGTCCTTGGTGTGTTCGGCAACCTTGGCGGAAAGGCCGTTCAGGTCAAGACCAACCCAATCAGCCGGTGTGTTCTGCCGTTGTGGGTCGGCAAAGAAATCACTGTAATGAAAATCGATCATCACCGACATCCCTGCCTCGGCAGCCCGTTTGGCCATATTCACGACATCATCCTTCCCGCTCCAACCGTTGGCATCCTCCGGCTTCACCCAGACGCGGAGACGAATTGCATTGATGCCTGTCCCTTTCAGCACAGGGAACAATCCAGTATTCCCTTTGGCATCCTTGAACGCGGTTCCGTTGATTCTGGACGGATTGTGAACCATATCATATTCCATTTCAGAGGCCCAGCCGATGTCCGCACCACGGGCAAAAGCCACTTCCTCCACAGGAGGCACATCCGGCTCATCCTTCTTCTCGTTGCCGGAGCCGCCACAACCGACAAACAATACAGAAACCGCAAAAAGAGAAGCGGTCAACGTCATAAAACGGGAATATAAAGTACTCATAATCACATTAAAATAGGTTTTCAAGCCCAAAATAGTAATTTTAGGGTAAAATGCTTCAAAAATTCACGAAATTTCTTTCCGGACCATCGCGGAAAATCGCTTCTGAGATACCGGATGGGATGAGTATAGATATTTTGCCATAGGCGGCACGAAGACCTTAACCTATAGGCGAATCTCCCACTCAACCCAAGAATTTTGGTAACGTGCAAAATTCTGGTTGAGCGGGAGATCGCCTATCCTTAAGTTTTTGTTGGTCTGTGATGGCGCTTCGACAAGCTCAGCGACCGCAAGTCCAGCGACCACTAAAGGCTCTCGATGTTCTTTTCGTTAAAGAGATTCTTACCCTCGGCGGTGTAGGCGTACTCGATGCGATCGGCATAATGCTTCTCGACCTTTCCACGGACGATCTTCATCGTGCTGTTTACCAAGCCATTCTGCTCAGTGAAAGACTCAGGAAGCACGGCCACAGCGGCAGGAAGCCACCTCTCCGGGAACATACCCTCGTGCGAGCCACCTTTCTTGTAGGAATCAATCTCCTCCTGAATCTTCTTCAGCATCGCCTCCTTACCATCACGGGTAGCCGGATCCAAACCCTTCGAGGAAACATATTCCTTGAGAGCGTCCTTCGCAGGAACGATCAGCACGATGGTGTAAGGATCCTGATTGTTGTGCAGGATGACCTGTTCGATGTACTTGGAGCCGTCGGTCAGGGAGTCCTCGAAACCTTCCGGACTGTACTTCTCACCGTCAGAGGAAATCAGCAGGGACTTGAAACGCCCCACAACGTAAAGATATTCAGAATCATACATATACCCCATATCGCCGGTGTGCAGCCAACCGTCACGGAGAGCCTCGGCCGTACCTTGCGGGTTCTTCCAGTAGCCGGCCATCACATTCTCGCCGCGGACAACGATCTCGCCTTTGGTGCGGAGCGGAACCTCCTTGCCATTGTCGTCGCAGATCTTGATGTCAAGCGGCTTCACGACACGGCCGGAAGAGCCGAACATCGCGTGTCCTTCCGAATTGGCGGAAATGATCGGAGTCGCCTCGGACACACCGTACCCCTGGAACATAGGAATGCCAATGGCGCAGAAATATCTCTGAAGCTCTATGTCCAGAAGCGCTCCTCCGCCGACAAAAAACTCCATCCTGCCACCGAATCCCTCACGGACTTTCTTGAATATTATCTTATCGAACAAGGCCATCAACGGCTTCTTCCAAAGCTGGAGAAGGCCACCTCTGTTGTAATATTCCTTATTATAGGAGATTGCAAGGTTGAGAGCATAGTTGTAGAGTTTCTCAACCTTAGGTCCCTGCTTGTGGATAGTGGTCTCGACGTTCTTCTTGAAGTTGCGGGCGAGCGCCGGAACGGACAGCATCACGTGCGGGCGGATTTCCTTGATAGCTATAGGAATATTCCTGAGCGTGGCAAGAGGATTGGCTCCGACCGGCACTGTGGCGATGCTGCTGCAATAGGACATCATCGTGTAGAATCCGGCCACGTGGGCGAAGCAGTGGTCCAGAGGCAGGATGATGAGCATTGTGGAATCGGGTTTGACACCAATCACGGAGTGAGCCTGCTCGACATTAGCCGTGTAATTGCGATGGGTAAGGAGAACGCCCTTAGGGTCGGCTGTGGTACCGGAAGTGTAACTGATCGTGGCGTAGTCGTCAGGCTCCACGGACTTGTAACGCTCCTCGAACTCGGCTTTGTGACCGAACAGATAACTGTCGCCGAGAGCCTGAACCCATTCCATAGAGACTTCCTTTGCGTTTGCCGCAGGGATGTCAT
>CAVBMN010000082.1:0-10614 GCA_963596515.1 bacterium | reverse complement strand
AGAAGGAGTTCCCTAACTTCCACTTCCATCTGGCTCTTGACCGTCCTGATCCGGCTGCGGATGCCGCCGGTGTCAAGTACACGGCTGGTTTCGTTCACAATGTGATGTATGAGACCTATCTCAAGAACCACGACACTCCGGAGGACATCAAGTACTTTATGTGCGGACCTCCAATGATGGTAGCATCCGTCAACAAGCTGCTTGACAGCCTTGGAGTGCAGCCTGAGAGCATTCTTTACGATAACTTCTCTTAATTCGAGACGTAATATTTCCGAAGACTGGTCGTTGAGGCCAGTCTTTTTTTTGTACATTTGTGGTATGATTGACAAGAAAGTACAGATGATGGATGCCGGAATGGTGCTGTTCACGAGCGAGAAACCGTTCGGGACGGTGTTGGGTGGCATCAAGGCGGAGATGACAAAACTTGGTGATGTCAAAAGGGCAAACGAGATATCGCCCGAGGATCTTCCTGACACTACAGGGGAGTGTGACTTGTTTGTGGACTGGTCAACGCCTCTGCGATGGCGTGCGATTTCCTGCCGGCTGGAGGACGCGGGGCTTGTCGGGCATAATCCCGATGGCGAGGAAATCCGGCGTTATGCGCTTTGTCTTAAGGAAGGTAACAAGAACCGGAAATGCAAGGTTGCGGTTGTGCTGCTTTTTGCGGTGATATTCTTTATTCTGGGAATATACGGCATAGGCAGCGTTCCAGGAATATTCACTATTGCGCTTGGATTGATCGCTTCCGCCGCCACTGTGATTTTGTGTTTGCAATCGAGCGTCAAGGCTCAGAAAACAGTGAGAAATATTCTTGATGTGGCACGTGAAGCGAAGTGATTTTCACACTGGACCAGGGGCGTTTTGACGCTCAGAAAGGTGATTTTTCTCAAATTTTGCCTAAGATAAACAAAAACAACATAAAAAATCGTTTCAGATAGTTGTTTTGTTTAAAAGAATTTGTATATTTGACGTGAAGTTTTTCATAGTTTAAGTTTAGGTTAAGTAGCGGGGTGAACGCAGTGAATGCGCTTGCCCCGTGAATTTTATATAAAAAACAGAAATTATATGTTTTTGAATGGCGATTTTTCTGTTTCTGTACTTTATTTCTGTTTTGTTGCCATACTTTTGCTGACGGTCCGCAACGGTGCGGCCCGTTAATTTTTTCAACTATGAAGAATTCTGTTAGAATCCTCTTGAGAGTCGTCGTGACCGGGTTTATGGCACTGGCCGTGGCGATGGTGTCCTGCAACAAGATTCCTTCCGAAAACGTACAAGGGACGTTAAGTTGGAATTTCTCTTCACGGTTGTCCACAAGATCCGCCTTGGATCTGCCGGACACCGATGCTTTTGTACTGACGGTCAAGAATTCGGCCGGTGAAACCCTTTATGAAGGAGCGTATGGAGATTCTCCGGAATCTATGCTGGTCAACCCGGGCAGTTACACTGTCAAGGCAGTATCCAGAAAGTTTACGAAACCGGAGTTCTCAGCTCCTCAGTTCGGTGATGAACAAGTCGTTGTGGTACAGTCAGGAAAGGATGTCAAGGCCAGATTGAACTGTACACAGCTTAATTCCGGTGTACGCCTGAAGATTGACTCGGATTTCAAGTCTGTTTATCCGAACGGTTCGATCAAGGTCTCTTCTTCTGATGGAGAACTTGGATTTGACCTTACGGAAAAACGCATAGGTTATTTCAATCCCGGCAATGTCTCTGTCGTGATGAATGACGGGACCTCTTCGAATGTGCTGCTGACCAGATTCCTTGATCCGTGCGAGATCCTTACTTTGGGAATATCCTGCCCTTCCTCCAAGCCGTCCGAACCGGAAAAGGGGGGAAGACTTGCCATTACTGTGGATACATCGAGAGTGTGGAACAGCATCTCATACGAGATCGGTTCAGGAACTGACGGTGAGCCCGGCACCAGCCAGTCAACGGCTTACAGTGTCGCGCAGGCAAAGGAGCATATCGGTGAGAAAGGTGTCTGGATCTGCGGTTACATCGTCGGAGGTGATTTGACCTCGTCCAAGGACGGAATATCCTTCAGTGCCCCGTTCTCGTCAATGACCTGCATAGCCATCGCGTCCCGTTCCTCAGTCACCACCAAAAGTTCCTGCCTGTCCGTCAAGTTGGCCAAGGGAGACATACGCTCGGCTCTAAACCTTGCGGATCATCCTGAGTTGCTTGGCTCCAAGGTTTACATCAAGGGTGACTTGATAGCCGCTTATTACGGCATTCCTGGCATTGAAAACCTTACTGAATATGCGATGAAGTAGGGCACGGAATATCTGACACCAAATTAATTTTTAAATATTATGAAAACTAATCTGTACGGGGTGGCCTGCGCCACCGTGCTGGCTTTGCTTTGCCCTATGGCGGCATATTCACAAAGCTCGGCTAAGGTTCATCGGGCGTGGGAGTTCGGTCTCGGAGGATCGGCGACCAACATCACGAGAACCACTGTGACTAATTTCCATCAGACCGCGGGAGGAGACTATGTCTTTACCCTTGACGAGAAACTGATCTATGGCGGCGTGGAGGTGTATTCGGCTATGGAGTTGAAAAAGTGGCTTTATGCTGACATTCAGGCCAACATCGGCCTTGCACGTTACTATGATCAGTCCGCTGCTTCCAGACAAGGATATTCATTTCAGGCTGGGCCGGGAATCCAGTTTCGCCCTTTTGTCAGAAGTGAATGGATCCAGCCGTATGTCAGGGTTGGAATTAATTATTTCCACAAAAGCTTTCCGACCTCATATTTTGGACAGTTCAATGGCGATGTCACAAAGGAGGCACTTTGGAAGGCGGAGGACGCTTGGAACAAAGGATATACCTTTGACGCAGACACATTCTTTCCGGTTTCCGCAGGAGTCGGAATCATAGGTTGGCTGGGCAACAAGGTCGGGGTACGTGTCCAGGGACAGTATTTCCATTCGTTCGGAACGGACGGGATTAATTTCGCCCAGGCTTCTGCCGGAATCATTTTGAGGCTTGGAGGTGTGGACAAGAACAAGTCCATAGCGGATCGTTACGTGAACAGACACCCGAATGATTATGCAGGCCTGTTCCCTGAGAAGGTTGTGGAAAAGGAAACTGTCCGTGAGGTTCCTGTGGAGGTTATCAAAGAGGTGGTCAAGGAGATTCCTTTGGAGAAGACTCTTGCCGAGATGATGGACAATGTGAATTTTGATTTTGACAAATCCACGATCACGGCTGACTCTCAGTTTACTCTTGACGAGATCGCGAACACGCTTTCACAGTTCCCGGACGCGCGGTTCCTTGTGGCTGGCTACACGGATGCCAAAGGATCTGACAAGTACAACGAGAACCTTTCAAGGGCACGTGCGAAGGCTGTCTATGACGCATTGGTCGGAAGGGGCATTCCGGCCTCAAGGCTATGCTATCGTGGCTTCGGGAAACGAGTGGCTGTGATGTCCGCTTCCGCTACCGATGAGGAGCGCAGGGGAGACCGTAAGGTTGTCATAGAAAGAGTCACGTCGGAATCACTTTGGAATTATCTTAAAAAACAATAAACAAACATATTCAGATATGAAGAACGTATTAAGAATTTTGGCTGTGGCGCTGGTGGGAGCGTCCGCGCTTGCTTCCTGCAACTCGCTTGAGGTGACGATGCCTGTCGGACCTCGTGGTGAACAGGGTATTCAAGGAGTACCGGGAAAGGACGGGAAGGATGGTTTGTCCGCTTATGAACTTTGGGTCAAGGCGGTTCAGGAGAAACTGATAGATTACACAGGCTCGACCGACATCAATCATTTCTTCCTTTATCTGAAAGGAAAGGATGGTACTGACGGGAAGAATGGCGACACGCCGTACATAAAGGATGGCAATTGGTGGATCGGCGACAAGGATACCGGAGTAAAGGCTGCCGGTACTGACGGAAAGAACGGCACTGATGGTAAGTCCGCATACGAATTGTGGAAGGAATATGTCGCATCCGGTGTCGATGATCCGCATAACCCAGGTTCTCGGTGGGATAAGTCCCGGACCAGCATTGCTGATTTTTACTGGTTCCTTACCGGAAATAATGGCGCTGACGGTCTTATCCCTTACATTAAGGACGGTAACTGGTGGATAGGTGACAAGGACACCGGTGTCAAGGCCAGAGGTGATAAGGGAGATAAAGGTGACAAGGGAGATGCCGGCAAGGACGGTGTTGACGGTCAGAGCGCATACGAGATGTGGAAGGTTTACGTCAAGGAGACAATCGAATCAGGCGGTAAGGTCGTTGACCAGAACGGCAATGAGATCACCCTTGATGACCTCTCAATTCTGAAGTTCTTCCAGTACCTGACCGGAAAGGCCGGATCTAAAGGTGATTCGGGAACTGATGGTAAGGATGGCGCTGACGGAAAAGACGGCAAGGATGGACTTACGCCGGAGATAGATCCGAAGACCGGTGAGTGGATAATCGTCAACAAGGAAACCCGTGACACAATCTATACCCACATATCAGCCAAAGGCCGTGACGGGCAGGACGGTAAAGACGGAACGGACGGCAAGGATGGTGCTGATGGTAAAGACGGAGCCGATGGCAAGGACGGAATCACTCCGAATATTGGAGAGAACGGCAATTGGTGGATCGGTGATATTGACACTGGTATAAAGGCCCAAGGTCCTAAGGGAGAGGCTGGCGCTGACGGTAAGGATGGATCTGATGGCAAGGATGGTGCCGATGGCAAGGACGGAACCAATGGCTCGAACGGCAAGTCCGCATACGAACTTTGGGCCGCCGATGTGACTTCCGCGGCAGGTCTTGAGGATCCGAAGAATCCTGGCGCGAAATGGGATCCGTCAAAGACTTCCTTGTCTGATTTTTATGAATATCTCCGTGGCGCGGCCGGTGCTAAGGGCGATTCCGGCGCTGACGGCAGGGATGGCGCTGACGGCAAAGACGGAGCCGATGGCAAAGACGGAGTTGATGGTAAGGATGGTGCGAATGGCAAATCCGCCTACGACCTTTGGAAGGAATTGGTGCTCAGTGAGAACGGACTTGACAACCCTGACAATGGAGTATATGACATAAGCATATTCCCGAAATGGCCGACTTTCGCTGTTTCAGTGACTGATTTTTATGAATATCTCAGAGGCCGGAATGGTGAGGATGGTGAGCCTGGGGAAAAAATAGCCGCAACTGACACTATGTACGTTGAGGAGGCCGACTGGACGAAGTACAATGTCGCCCCAGTACGTGCCCTTGCGAAAGTAAGGATGAACGGCGCAGTCAAGGACACTACCTATGAATATGTCAACCCGTATTCGGGAGGCTGCGCCCTCGTCGTGACTGGTCCGGGACCGGTTCTGATTCCGGATTGCACTGTCAAGTTCAAGGATCAGACAGGAAGATCATACACAAAGACATCCGATGCGTCAGGTTATATCTATCTTGAGCGTGACGCCTTGCCTGATTGGAGCGAAGGCGCACCTAACCTCTCTGATCTTTCGTCCAGAACAAAACCGGAGAGTTTTTCTTTCGGAGAGAAGACGATATCCGATCCCGACAGGATAGCTGCGACCTGCGGTGTTCCCTACAAGGTGGAGATGTCGGTGCGGATGACGGGTTCGAGCTGGGAGGATGAATACGTCACGGCTGACTATCTGGTGACCAGAAAGGTGGAAGGTGCGGAGGAATCCGGATGGGGAGGTTTCTCGTTCCCGCAATGCGGCAGTACCGGTCTTGGGTATTTCTACTACAGAAGCCTTGGAGACTTGATGAATTTCAGGAAATATTCATTCGGCAGGTTGGGCCAACAGCCTAATGACTATTGTCAGGGAGATCATTTCATCAAGTTCAGCACCCGCGATGTTGTTCGTAGATGGAGCCGTCCTTACGGCACTGTGGCCAGTGAGAGAACAGAGCGCGTCATATTCGGAGATGGGAAGGCTCCGTCTAAGGTCGGAATACATCATATTCCTGTGTCTGGCTCGGGTCAGGCTGCCATGTACTCGGATTATCAGCCGGATTATGGCATTCAAAGCACTTCCGCTTCAGGTACAATCATTCCGGAATATTGTGCGATAGGGGCGCTCAACGTTGACGGCCTTAAGGGTGGTAGCGGAGACAATGCTTTCACAAGCGACAATGGCAAGCTTGTAATGTCGGATGACGGGACGGAAAAAGTCGCGGTCAACAAAACTAACTATGAGCTGATACTTGGTCAGACATCATTCAGTTTCTCTTTCGACTATTCGACATTCGGCCACGTGTATTTGAAGAAGGCATACTATGACGCCTCAACAGAAACATTCCGGTTCAAACGTTATGACACCTTCATGGATTATCTCGCCGACACGAAACCTTCTGACAACCGTAGCAAGGTGACAACCTTTGTCATAAGCGGAATGTTGGGTGGCGTGAGCATCAAGAACACGGTTGAGGTCAATTTCTATGTCAGCAATGGCGATATACAGGCGTATAGCGACGGACCATTCATAATAAGGAATGTATATAACAGATTTGACCTCCAGTTCCTACAGTTCAAATACCGTGACGCATATTACGGCAAGACTACAGGAAAGTTCCGTTATAGTGAGGACGATCCTTATGTGGCATCGTGTACTCTCGGAGAGGACACCTATACTTTCCAAGCCATTAAGGATGGCGTGAGCGCACCGTTACGGTAAGGTGCCGGTTTGATTTCAAAATGACAGCAGGGTGGCCCAAAAGTCACTTTGGAGCCACCCTGCTCTTTCACTCTTTTCGGATCTGCTACAGGTAGTCGTCAAAATAGTTTGTCACCTTGTCCATCAGATGGATTCTCCATTTGCCGAAGACATTGTGTTCGGAGCAAGGGTACGGGAAATAATCCAACTGGACATTCTCCTCGATGCATTTCTGGACAAAACTCAGGCTGTGCTGCCAGACAACCGTATTGTCGATGGCACCCTGGCAGATAAGCAGTTTGCCTTTGAGGTTCCTGACATTGTTGATAAGGCTTGTCTGGGCGAAACCTTCCGGATTGGTGGCCTCGGTGTCCATATACCTTTCACCGTACATCACCTCGTACCACTTCCAGTCGATGACCGGTCCGCCGGCCACGCCGACCTTGAATGTCTCCGGGTAGTTTGTCATAAGGGAGATGGTCATAAAGCCACCGTAACTCCAACCGTGGACACCGATCCTGTCCGAATCAACGTACGGAAGGGATTTGAGCATATTGATGCCTACCATCTGGTCTGCCATCTCGTTTTGGCCGCAATGGCGGTGAATTGCCTTCTCGTATTCTGCTCCTCGGTTCTGTGTCCCCCGGTTGTCCTGTACGTAAACGATGTAGCCTTTCTGTGCCATAAGCATCTCCCACATCCGCACTTGCCCGAGCCACGTGTTCTGTACCATCTGTGAGTGCGGCCCTCCGTAAACGTAGAGGATCACCGGATATTTCTTCGCCGGGTCGAAATCCGTCGGGAGGAAGAGTCTGTACCAGTTGTCGTACTGTCCGTCGGCGCTCTTGACCGTGCCGAAAAGCACCTCGCCGGTCTTGTAGTTTTTCAGCGGGTTTTCCGCCGTGGAAAGATTGCGGATTAGTTTGCCGTCGGTTGCTTTGAGGTCGGTTACCTGAGGTACATTGAAGCTGCTGTAACTGTCGATGAATTTGGTGCAATCCTCGTTCAGGCTGATTGTGTGCCAACCCTCCTCTGCCGTAAGCCTTACGGGCTTTCCGAATTTGGCCTTGGTGACGATGTTTGCCTGGATTTTTGTCAGGGATTGTCCCTTCGACAAGCTCAGGTACCCGTTATCTGGTCGCTGAGCCTGTCGAAGCGGCATCTTGACTTCGACCTTGAACAGATGGTTCTCCACCGGCGAAACCTCAGCGGAGGTATAGTAAACGAACCGTCCGTCGTTGGCAATGTACTCAACGTCGGCGTCAACAGCCGTGAGCCTTCTCACCGTGCCGAGTGTGTCGCACAGGTAGAGGTTGCGGAATCCGTCGCGGTTGTTGGTCCTGTAGATGAATGAATATGTCCCCTTGACAAAGCGTAATGGATCCAGCGGCTCCACATAGCGGGTGTCGTCCTCGGTCAGCACGGTACGGGCGAATGATCCGTCTGCCGCACGGTACATATTCAGTTTCAGATGCTTCTGTGTGCGGTCAAGGACCTGGATGAATATATTCCTGCTGTCCGGGGACCAGGTGATGTTCGTGAGATACTGGTCGTAGCCATATTCATCAACGTCACACCAGACTGTCTTGCCGGTTGCCTTGTCGTAGATGCCGAGAGTGACATTCTCGCTGTCCATTCCGTTCATCGGGTACTTGATGCTCTTGAGGGAACCGGTGCGTGTGGTGATGTCAAGGAGAGGAAAGTCTGTGACCTTGCTGTCGTCCTTTCGGTAGAATGCCAGCTTTGATCCGTCCGGTGACCAGAATATCCCGTTCTCGATTCCGAACTCATTGCGGCTGACGGTCTGTCCGTAAGTTATCTGGCTGTTCTCGCTTTCGGCCACGCAGACGGAACCACCGTCGAACACGTACAGATTCTGTCCGATAGTGTAGGCATAGACCCCATTCCCGCCCAAAGTGATGTTCTCGGCATTCTTGGGGAATCCTTCCGGCAATCCAGGGGCGGAATATTCACTGATCTCCTTGCTGTCAAGGTTCTCAGTCATCCATTTGCCATCCTTGTGGTAGATGATGGAGTTATTGTCTTTCCAGGAGGCCCAGATGCCGGCCGGCCGGACGTTCCTGCCCATCACGGCCTCTTCCATAGTCAAGGATTTGCCTTCATTATTGGCTGGATGGGTGGCTACGATGCCGGTCTGTGCGCTGAGAGCCATCGGCGCACAGAGTGCGATAAGAGTAAGAATCCTTTTCATTATTCGTTAACTGGGGCTGAGGTTGACACGATTCTGTCCACGACATATTTCTGCATTCCGCGCCAAGGCAGGGTGCCGAGATATTCCTTGTAATGCAGTTCGACTGACTTGCCGCTGCATCTCATAAGTTCATTGGCGACTTCCTCGTCCGCTACGGAGAAATCGAATATGTAGGATTCCACAGCCGCGCCGCTTCCTTTGGCAGAGCCTCGGAATCCGGCCTGGATCAGTTTGCCTTCGTATGTCTTCCAGACATACCCCTTGTAGATGAATTGGTTGAGCTCTCCGGCCTTCACACCGTCACCGAAGACGAAATAGAAGCGGAAATAGATGAAGCCTGCCAGCGCCAAAGCAAGAATGACACCGGTCCAAGTGAATATTTTCCCCTTTGTTGTCATAGCGTGTTATTTTACAATGTTGTCATTCAGTTCCCATCCGGTGATTGTCGAGATATACGGAATCACAGCGTAGGCTATCTTGCGGTGACCGTTGTAGTTCGGGTGGCCGTCCGCCCCCATATCCTCCACATTGTTGTGGACAGAGTTCGTCAATGTCATAATGTGGACATTCCTGAGCCCGCAGCTGTCAACCACCTTGCGGATATATTCGAACATCAGGTAGTCGTGCTTCGGGGTCATACAAAGGATCGGATGATCCTCACCGTAGTTCTCCTTGACCTCTTTCAGAAGTTTGATGTAGTTCTTGACGAACAACCTTTCAGCTGGTTGCATTCCCCTTGAAAAGTCATTGGTGCCCAGATAGATGACGGTGATATTAGGCTTTATGGAAGATGACTTCGCGTCCCATTTTGTCTCTTTTACGCTGTCGAATGTCTGGAGGTAGCGTTCCGGCATACAGTAGTCGGAGAATTTGCTGTTGAAATTCCTGACTATACCCATACCGGAGTGCGCCACGATGATCTGGTCCGCATCAAAGTATCTGGCCACGGCACAGGCGTATGTCAGGTTCTGGTTCTCGGTCTCCGGCTTGAAGCGTTCCGTATTGGGACTTTCCGTGCCGTAGCCGCAGGTGTAGGAGTCGCCGATATATTCAATGATCCTTTCTTTCGGGGCATCGGCCTGTAGAAACTCGCCATCTGTGATGAACCCGCTGATGGTAGTGATGCCTTGCTCGCCTTCTGTGCGCTTCTGGAGGATCACCTGATGCGGAGCCTTCGCGGCTTTCTTGTCCTTCCCGAACTGCGCCTTGAGTTCTTCCGCGCTGAATATCACAATGGTCGTGTCGCTTCCGTGTACGGCCACCACTTTATCGGGTGTGGTGTCCATAGATCTGTCAAGCCATACATTGTAGTAGTTCTTCTTTGTATCAGAAACTTTGAAACTCAATGAATTGCCTTGAAATCTCACTTTGGCGTAAACTCCGGTCCAGTCAAAGGAAACCGATCCTTCCTTGACTTCGGTTCTTCCGATGTATGTGATTCTGGCATCCGAGGCCTTAATGGACGTCACTGTCGCTTTGGGAGCGGCTGACATAAAGGCGGCTCCGAGGAGAGCCACTGCGAGAAGAGCGATTCTTTTCATCTTCATCTTTAATTGGTTTAGTAAATACAAATTTAATGAATATCACCGATTAAGCAAACGAAATCATCCGCCTGTCAAGGCCTGTCAAGGCAGTGGGCTGAAACGAAAAAAGGAACCGCTCTTTCGAGTGATTCCTTTAATCATTAGGCACCGTTTCCGGCACCCTTGTACTGGGTAGGAGAATCGAACTCCTATTGCAAGATTGAGAATCTTGAGTACTAACCGTTATACGAACCCAGCGTT